>DAOVTJ010000041.1 GCA_030633165.1 Thiomargarita sp.
ATCTCAGAACAGTATAGCAGCAGTAATATTGGAAAAAGCCCAATATTCACTGCTCAAAATTCTGAAAAAATTACGGTTTTGATTCGAGTCATTGAAGAAGATACCATTTATGATGATCCAAATGGCTTAGGCGAGATAAAAAAGCATGTCTCTGAATTAGTGACACCTTATCCAATGAAGCTTATTGAAGAAGAAAAGCTAATGGCAATAGCCTATATTCAGATTTTAGGATATCCTAAAGTACCTACTTTACCAGCTTGGCATGGTAATAGATAAATCATAAGTTAAAACCTGGCGCATGCCAGGTTTTATGATATTTATGTTGCTATTCATATCAATGATTTCAGATAGTTATTATACATTGCGTATTAAATGATTAGCTTGCACTGCTATTAGAGAAAATACCATGTTTGCCGATGATGAAACATTAAAAGATCTGTTGTTATTAAATGGAGAGATTTTTCCAATGGATAATGGATTTTGGACAAAAATTGAGGCGTATCAAGTAATAGCGACTCAACATATACCTCATGGTGTTAAATATTCTTTAACACTTCATAATCAAAATAATATTAGAATTCTTGGTTTTGATAATGCTCATCGTTTTAAACCTAAAAAGAAAAAATATGGTGCACGTAAAATAACTTGGGATCATAAACATCAAAAAACAGAGGTGTTACCTTATGAATATGAAACCGCAGGACAATTATTAGAAGATTTTTGGATAGCAGTGAATAAAATTATGGAGATTAAGTATGAAAGCTAACAAAATCTTAATTGGTATTATTTCTCGTGAGGATTATATGAAACGGACGATTGCTATCGCAAAAGGAGAATATAAACCTAAACATAATGAACCAAAAATTTGGTTTGAATCCATTCAATCTATAGCTAAGATATTCAGCACTGAGAATCAAGAATTACTTAGAATAATTATTCAACAACAACCCGAATCCATCACGGCATTAGCTAATTTAACAGGAAAGAAAACGAGTTATCTTTCTAAAATATTAGAAACCATGGCACATTATGGCATTATTGAACTGGATAAAACAGGTTTAAAACCGACCGTAAAAAGCACTGACTTCAAAATAGAATTCAGTCTTAATTCATATTTTTAAAATGAGAACAATGAATAAACCACAAATAATCGTAGAAACACCACGTGCTGGCAAATGGAATCATCGCTTTATTGCTGCAAAGCATGGAACTCTATCAGATGGTGAAATCGCTAAAATAATTTCTACAGCACGTCGACTACCGCAAGGTGATAATTATATCTCGGTAAGTGTTGACACTGCCCAATCTTTATCAGGGCGTATAGGTAAAGAGATATTAGTTTTAACAGGTATTAATATTAAGAAAATATCCGAAAAAAAGCGTCAGAACATTATTAGTCAACTTGAACAACGCTTGAATACGGATTTAGATCAACTTGTCACGGAGAGTATTGATTGGGATAAAGATGGTCAAACGATTTTACTCAAGCGTCAAGAATTAGAATCTTGGGAAGAAGCCTTTAGTCATTTACCTTTATTAAAAATGGCAAAACCTAAAAACAAAGTCACACAAAAAAAATGGACTATGGCTTTGATCGGTGTAACTGTAATGTTCTTAGGTTTGGGATTATTTATTGGGCTACAACCATCACCCCCCCCTATTTCCCTAAAAAACGATAAAGCTGCAGCAGATAAAGCCGCAGCAGATAAAGCCGCAGCAGATAAAGCAGTAGCAGAACAAGCTGCAGAAAAAGTCGTGGCTGATAAAATCGCATGTATTCAAACATTTATAAACCATGTAAAACCTGAAACCCTCAAATGTGAGAATCCGAATGAATTATCTAAGGATGCATTTACATTTTTAAAAGGACAATGTGGTTTAACAGACTTAACAAAAGAAAGTCAAAAGAAGTGGAGTTATAATGATGATCAAAATGTTATTCAAGAACAACAGATGACAGATCTCAAAAACTCTTTTAAAACATTGAAAACTTGTTATGGAGAAAAATGATGCAAAACAAAATCCAATTAATAATCACCCGCACCAATAATCTGGACTACATCGTCCCCAAAAATTTTACACTACCATATAATAAGGCACCAGGTGATATCCGTGTCAGCAATGACAAAAGTGACTATGAAATAATCTTAGTGAATGTAAAGGGAATGTCTGAACAAGAACGTCAACAAATACGAGATTTTATGACGCAATGCTTGGATGAGATGAAAGAAGTAGCTATTCCCAAAATTGAATGGCCAGAAAATACACAGAATCTCCAAAGCGGAGAAAAAACGCAATGGGAAAATAAGGTTAAGCAGGAAATTTTGAATTTTCTCTTGCAGAAATGCTTAACTAAGCAAGACAAACATAGTTTGATAAAACAGAAACAGAATGCTCTAAAGCTGAGGGAACAAAATATGAATACAAGAAAAGAAGATCTGGATACAAAAAAACAGGGGCTGAAGCAGACTGAACACAATCTGAATACAAGAAAAGAAGATCTGGATACACAAGAACTGTTTCTGAATAAAAAAGAACAGGATATAATTAAAAAGACACAGGATTTGCACAAGAAGTTCATGAGTGCTATAGGCATTGTAATCCTTTTAGGATTAGTTGCTGCTTTTTTCTCCACTTGTTACTTTTTTCCAACATGCAAAACATTGTTTACCAAACAATCTGCTCCTGTTGAAACAATGCCAAATAATTCTCCTGCTAATGATTTAACAGATAACTCTCACTACACGGGTGTCGTTCAATCTCTTTGCAAGGACTACGATTGGTGTAAGAGCGATACCGAACAAGCATTGCGTTCTAAATTTGATCAAGAGAAAATTCTTGATATTTCCGATAAATTACATCAGCCTTGGTCATTTTTACTCAGTACTTTAGAACACTCATCTACTGCTTATTTAGAAGACCACATCAATTTTGCTAAAGATAATTTTGAGCAAATTATCGCACAACAGCATAAATTGAGACAAGTCTTTTCTGCCTTTAAAGCAGTGGAAAGTCAGATTTTTTCACCAGTTGATAGTGAGGCATTTCCAGTATTATCTTTTGTGTATCAAATGAAAAAGACTTATACGCCAATTTCTGACGAAACAACAACCTTGCCTTTCTTTACAAAAAATGATGTTGAAAAAGCTAAAGTTTTAGGAAACATGATTAAAAAGGCACGAAGTAATCATCTCATTGAAAACCGTTTGAAAGTGTTTGACAGCTTATGTCAGTTGAATACGATAGATGTGCTTTATAATAGTGAAAATCAGATCAAAAAATTCTGTATTACCCCTAACAAGGAATTTCAGAATGAAAGACAATGTGAAAGGATTACTGAAGTACAACAAAATCAGGCACAGTTTTTTGTCACATTACGGAATACGCTTTCTAAAGATTTAGATTGTCCTCAATAACACGCTGAAAATAGGTGAACTATGGAATTAAAAATTTCAATGAACTGGACAACAGCTGTCGATTTTGACATAGCTGCCGTTTATGAGTCTAAAGAAGGGCAACGTGGTTTAATTTATTTTGGTGACTTAGGAACAGAAAACAGTTTTCCTTATATCTCCCTTAATAAAGATTCTGGTATTATCAATACAGATAGAAAAAAAACAGAAGATCTAGTGATCAATCAATTCAATGATATGGCATCAATGTGGTTATTTTGTTGGGATTATCAAAGTGTAGAAATTGGAAAAACTGGTAATTTGAAAAATAGCGATGTGCGTTTACTCCTTGAAAAACAATCAGGTCACGAGCTCAATTTTGAGATCGCAGAAAAGATGCCAAATAATGGCAATATCTGCTATTTTGCTAAAGTGATGAATACTGACAAAGGCATTGATATCCAAGAAATGGCTGTAGATGGATTGTTAAAAGGTTTAAAAAGCATTGAACAATTAATGGCATTAGTTAGGTATCAAGAAACATATCTTGTTTAAAAGCTGCTCCCAAACATACCCAAAGAATGGAGGTATGTTTGTAGAGTGAACTATTCAAAACTGTCTGAAGTATTGTTTTTCAAACAAGAGAAAAAAGCTATGAGTAATTATAGAGATACGTACAAAAATCTCAATAAAGCAAATGCCGGTGGCTGGTACAAATGTACTTACTGCGGAAAAGGCATTAGATTTAATGAGTCAGATATTGACCACATTTGGCCTCAAAGCAAAGGGGGAACCGATCATCATGTCAATCTTGTTATAGCTTGTCAAAGTTGCAACAGAAGCAAGGGCAATAAAATTGATGGTCGAGTTATTCGTGGCTTTGTCACTAAAATTTTGGGATAAATATCATCAAAACCTGCCAGTTTTTGATAAGCTGGCAGGTCTTTATCTCGTGGGAACGAGATAAAAAATGGAGGTATGTTTGTAGAGTAGACAAACTATTCAACAACTGCAATTTCTTGCTGAATAGTTTGAATAGTATATATTGGATCTGGTGACGTCCTAATAGGGCGTCCAATAACCACATGATCGGCACCATTAATAATAGCAGTTTGAGCGGTGGCGATACGTTTTTGATCATCTTTTTCAATATTTATATTCAATCCTGGACGGATGCCAGGTGTGACAATCAAGAAATTTGAATCAACTGCTTTACGAATTTTTGGGGCTTCAAGGGCAGAAGACACGACACCATCACATCCAAGCTCCAATGCCTTTTTTGCACGTAATAACACTAAGTCAGAAATACTACCTGTTAATCCCATTTCGCGCATATCAGATTCATCAAAACTCGTTAAAACTGTGATTGCAAGGATTTTGACATCATTTTTTTCTCTTACAGCAGCTTTAATAATGGGATCATTCCCATGGATTGTGGCAAAAGTCGCGCCTTTATCTTTAAGTTGTTGGACGGCTAAATATACTGTTTCTGGGATATCAAAAAATTTGAGATCAACCATAACTTTGTTACCACGTTGTACAATTTCCTCTATCACCGGCCATCCACCTGCCAAAAATAGTTGCAAACCTACTTTATAAAACTTAATATGCTTGTCTAATTTTGTTACCCAATTTAAAGCTTCTTTTTTTTCTGAAAAATCTAGAGCGAAGATGATACGCTCATCAAGTGGTATTTTGTTCATTTTTTATCCGTTATTTCTAAAATTTGATTAAGTTTCGCAAAAAATTGATGCACATCTTCATGGATTTCATTAGCTATCATACAACTTGCCACCGTGCTGCGTGTGAGTTTTAGTTGAAAATTATTGTGTAAACCTTGAAAAAGACAATCCGTTTTTTTAAATAATAACTTTTTTCCATCAACAACTTGGAAAATATTAGCCTTAACATGTTGCCAAATTTGATTGGGTGGTAATGTCAAATTTTCTGCAGCAAAAAAATCTTGAATGAAAGTTTCAAGCCCTCTATCATGCTTTTTTTGCCTAGCAGCACGTATCCAGGCTTCTGGTACTAATAAATAATTATCAATATTTTTACGTTGCCATTCACACAAGACGGGATTTCCTGACGGTGGATGAAAACTTTCTTCATCATCATAATCAAATAAGACTAAACGTTTAGCATGCGGAATAATTTGTCGAACACCAGCAAAATGGCGGTGTGCATTATTTAACATTTGCTGTTTAGCACCGCCTCCCATAATATGAAAACAAACTTGTCTCAAACTGTCTTCTGTTTTCAATATTTTAGACCAATTATATAATAAACGTTCATCATCCTCGCCTTCCACATACAACACCAGTGGAGAATCAACCAGCTTTGTTACTTCTAAATTTGAAACATCAGCCATTGCAGGAGAAGATTGAACTCTTTTTGGTGTTTGGCTCAATAAAGAGATAATTTGACTGACTTCAACGCCTCGAATCAATTCTGCAGCATGAGTTGCAATTAAAAATTGTATCCCTTTTTCTTGTGATTTTTCCTTAAAATATTCCAAAATCACACGCTGCAAATTGGCATGCAAATGAGCATCAGGTTCATCTAAAAGAATGGTTGTGGGTTGATAGCCATACAAAAAACCTAATAATGTTAATGTTTGATGAAACCCACTGCCACCCGCGATAATATCGTAATATTTCTTCCCTTGCTTATATTCACAAATAATTTCTGTATCAATACCTTTTTCATATTGCGGTGGTTTCAAAATAACAGAAAACCATTTCTTCACCAATTTTTGAATTTCTTGCCAATCTTGCGGTTTCACTCTTAATAGTAAATTTCTGAGAACACGCCCTGGTTGTGCTTTTCCAACTTCTTTACGTAATGGCGCATCATCACGCCATTCCTCATGCTCTTCAAGTCCAGAAAAAGGGGGCACATAAGTGATTAGAGGCAATAATTGCTGCTTTTCTAATTGTTCAAAATCTTTCCAACCACTGGCAGGTATCGCATAGATTGTTTGGGGAGAAGTATAACGCAAATTAACCGCAAAGTTATAAGACTTACCATTATGGGCTATCCAAGTCACCTTAATTTCAATTAATATACGTTCTTGTTTTTTTGAACCATTTTTGACAGGATAATGACGCTCAGTGCGTTCTTTCCATAATAAATTGAATTGTGGTATCGGTAAAGCAGTGAAATTAGGTAAAATAATTTGTATGCTTGTTTTCTCTTTGCGTTTTGCCCGATGAAATTCATCAAGACAAAATTGCCAAATGGCTAAAGCTTGTAAAATTGTACTTTTACCGCTATTATTGCGCCCTACCAATAAATCAAAATGAGAAAAAGAATAGGTTTGTTCAGAAATGCTTTTAAAATTGTGTACTGTCAACTCGGTAATCACACTATCACCTCGAGATTTTCACGGCAAATACTTTTGCCGCGAATAAGATATTATGAGTGATTAAGTGCACTATTCAAATGTTGTTTGAATCGCTTTAAATCATTTTCCACTTCGGCACTTTTAAGAACATCATGGCAAGAAAATGTTGGTAATGCTGTCATCCCAAAAAACTGATAGGTTTTATGAAGCCACATAAAAACACCATCAACGCCTTTTCCATCGAAAAACTGATTAGGCTCTTGAAAAGCTTCAAGCGGTGCATTCCATGTCGTGGAAATCATGTATTTCTTCCCATTCATAAGCCCACCTGACCCATATTTCTTGCTGATATCAGAACGTGTTCGTCCATCATCTTTCCAAAGCACCTCTCCCATTCCTGAGGTATAAACCTCATCAATGTATTTCTTAAAAATATAAGGCACACTCATCCAATAAACTGGTGTTTGCACAAAAACAACATCTGTCCATTTGTATTTTTCCAGTTCTTCAGCAATATCATATCCTTTTTCTACGATAGTGGTTTTTACATCATAACCCATACCTGTGAGAACATCATTAGCAGTATCAATAAGCGTTTGATTGAGTTTGCCTTCAGCAAAACCTTCATAACGTTGATGTGCATTAATCAATAATATATTTTTCATAAAAAATACCTAAAAGTTAATTTATTGACTCGGTACACCCGCATCTTCTCGTACGGCGTCAAGTTTGAGAACATGCGTATTATCTAAAACAGGTGCATCATTGCTAGGAATGATTATAATATCACGTGTCACTGGTAAACTGTTATTAGTCCCATCACTGACAGAAAAGCTGACTGTACGTGTTGATATATTCGGCGGATTCTTACTATTATGATAAGTAATAGCTCGTAATGCAGTTTGATATTCACTCAAACTGGCGACACCGCTCAAAATGATAGCTCCTGAGACTTGAGTATTGACAGTTATACTTGTTGGCATACTAGCATTATAAGCTAACGTGTCTTCAGCATATTGAAAGTTATTAATAATCTGAATTGAGGCACCATGAAGTGTACGGGTGTCAAGATCACCGATAGTAAGCGTTCCCATGATTTCAGTTGCTGCCGTATTTTCAGTGTAATAAAGCGCAACATTTTCAATATTTGATAACACAGGAGCTGCTCTATCTATATATATTTCTATCACCACTAAGCTACAAAGTAGGCTAAAAATCATGATGACAAGAATTTTTTGAATGGCATTCATAGAAATAAATCTCGTTGTAAAAAAATATTATTCAGCATAATTTATTTATCCATCTCCCAGCCCAAATCTTTGATATCTCTAATAAAAGGTATTGCACCAAATCTGCCTTTCATATAGCCATCCACAATGTTATCAACAGTCGCATTAGCTAAAGAATAAAGCTGTGACTCGCCAGACTGGTTTTTTTCCATAAACCAAATCTCATCTTTTCTAAAGAGATTTTTGATATCTAATAAATTTACCTCATGTGTTGAAGCGATTAATTGGCTAACTGCTGATTGATACAAATCATGCTTGAGTATTAATTCAAATAGCTTTCTGATTAATAAGGGATGTAAGCTTCTTTCAATTTCATCTATGACAAAGACTTTATCTTTAGATAAACCAATTAGCATAGGAATGAAATCCATGAGCCGTTGTGTCCCTTCTGATTCTTCAGAAATTTCAAAGCTAACATCATTACCCGATTCATCTTTTCTAATCGTGGTCAGTTTTGAGGCTTTTAAAGCACCAGACTCATTTTCTTCTATTAGATAATTACAGGAAGAAATTGAGACAAATTGTGTATTGCCTTGTCCATACGGAAAATCAGCCCTAATTTCCTCTCTCATAGCGGGAGGAATATCATTACTGTGTTCAAAATCAATATCTTCCACCTTGATTTTATCAATACCAAAGTTGAAAAAGCCTATAACACGATTAAAAAATTCTATATTTAACTTGGCTAAAGAAGTAAGTGCTTGATGCTTTGATGTTGTAAAAATAATGATGAGGATTTCAGCAAACCAGTGATAAAGAAACTGAAACTGCCTAATATTACGTTCATGACAATTCGTTAAAAATAGCGTATTATCTTTGGTACCGCGCGCTTCATAGCCAATCCCTTGTTTTTCGTCCTCAGACATATTTTGAAATAGCGAATGTTCAAAATTAAAAGAAACCATGCCGCTCACCCGTTCAAAGATAGGTGTTTCAAGATCATGTCCCATTTCAAATAACCATTCTTCATGAACTTTAGTCTTATCAACAGAAAAACCATAAGCATATTGTTGTCCCTGATATCGAAATTCAAATTCAAAACGGGAAGGTTTCTGATAGCAAGTCGTATCCAATTTAAAGTGTTGAACATTAATTGTTCTATTTTTTCCAACACCTTTAACAATAAAATTTCTGGCAAAAGACATGGCTTTAATCAGATTTGATTTTCCTGATGCATTAGCCCCATAAAGAATAGAGGTTTTTAATAAGTCAATATCTTCTTTAGAGCTTCCCTTTAAGATATGATGACCATGAAGCCTTTCTTCTGAGGCAATCAGGTTAAACTCAACCATTTCCTTAAAAGATAGGTAGTTTTCAACGGTGAATCGGATTAACATTATTTTTAATCACCTCGTGTTAAACATTAAACCGAAAATGCATGACATCACCGTCTTGCACAATATAGTCTTTGCCTTCTAGTCGCCATTTACCTGCTTCTTTTGCGCCATGTTCTCCATTATGGACAACAAAATCATCATAAGCAATAACTTCAGCCCGAATAAAGCCTTTTTCAAAATCTGTGTGAATAACAGCGGCAGCTTTCGGGGCGGTGGCACCGACAGCCACTGTCCAAGCACGAACTTCTTTTGGTCCTGCTGTAAAATAGGTTTGCAATCCTAAAAGACGATATCCCGCATGAACGACACGATTTAATCCTGGTTCTGTTAAGCCCATTTCGCTGAGAAATTCTTGTCTTTCTTCAAGCACTAAGCTAATCAATTCAGCCTCAGTCGCAGCACAGACTGCGACCACTTCTGCGCCTTCAGATGCTGTCATTAATTGCTCAAGATAGGGATTATTTTCAAATCCATCTTCAGCAACATTGGCGATATAGAGAGTTGGTTTAGCAGTGAGTAAGTGTAAATCACGTAATATAATCTCTTCCTCTTTGGTCAAGCTCAAAGTACGTACTGCTGCTCCAGTATCTAAATGAGTGGCAACTTTTTCAAACAATTGTTTTTGCACCAAAACATCTTTCTGACCACTTCTGATATTTTTATTAACCCGTATCATAGCGCGATCTATGGTATCTAAATCTGCTAGTGCTAATTCTGTATTAATAATTTCAAGATCACGTAAGGGATCTATTTTATCAGCAATATGTATCACATCATCATCTTCAAAACAACGCACAACATGAGCAATAGCTTGAGTTTCACGAATATTGGCTAGAAATTTATTACCTAAACCTTCCCCTTTTGATGCCCCAGCAACTAAACCAGCAATATCTACAAATTCCATTGTTGTGGGAATAACCTTTTGAGGCGTGACGAGTTTAGCTAAAACATCTAAACGGTTATCAGCCATGGGAACAATGCCAAGATTGGGGTCAATCGTGCAAAAGGGATAATTTTCAGCTGGTATTTCCGCACTGGTGAGGGCATTGAATAAGGTGGATTTTCCTACATTGGGTAGGCCTACTATTCCGCATTTAAATCCCATAATTTTTTTTTACCTGTTGTTGCGCATCATTTTTTACTCGAAGGCAAATGAATAAAAAAACGACTACCTTTATCCAACTCACTTTCAACATTAATACATCCGCCGTTTTTATCGACAAATTCTTTACATAAGGTCAAACCTAAACCCGTGCCAGATTCGTTATCAGTGCCTTTTGTCGTATAACTTTCGTCTATTTTAAATAATTTATCAATATTTTCAGAGGAAATACCCACCCCTGTATCTTGAATTGATATTTCCACGTCTGTCTCGAGCTGGCGATAGGAAATTTCCACAATTCCATTTTTCGGGGTAAATTTGATTGCATTAGACAGCAAATTTCTGATAACAGTATCAAACATCTGCGTATCAGCAAACACTGTTATGTTGTCAATATCAGAAATTATCTTGATATTTTTCTGTTGTGCCTGATTTTCTAAAAGCTTAATATTCATATCAACAATAGACTTCACATCCAATGTATTTGGATGATGTTTGATCTTACCGGTTTGTATTCTTGACCATTCTAAAAGGTTTATCAATAAGTTATAACCCATTTCTGCACTTTGTTGCATGAGTGGCAAATAAGTTGCCAGCTTCTTGGGATCATTTTTTCTAACGACTAATATGTTCAATAATCCAACTATACCACTGAATAGATTCCCTAAATCATGTGCAATAATAGAGAAAAATTTATCTTTAGTGTTTAAAGCATTTTTGAGTTCTTCTTCAATCGTTTTTAGCCTGATATGTGTTTTTACTCGCATCAGCAACTCTTTTTGATGGAAAGGTTTGCTAATATAGTCAACAGCTCCCAATTCTAAACCATCGATCACATCATCTTTCTCTGTTTTTGCGCTTAGAAAAATAATAGGAATACCTGCCATGTTGGTATCTTGCTTTATTACACGACAAACTTCAAAACCATCCATTTCAGGCATCATAATATCGAGTAAAATGAGATCAGGTTTTTTCTTTTTAATAATCTCTAAGGCTTGAAGCCCACTTTTGGCAAAACGCATACGATATCCTTGTTCAGTCAAGGTATTTCCTAATACTTTCAAATTATGTGGATTATCATCCACAATCAATATAAGTTTCTTCTGCGTCATAAGATTTTAATTTAATACCTCAGAAAATTGATTTAACATGATTTCAATATGTTCTATATCGAAATCCGCAACAAATTCACCCAACTTTTCACTATAATGGATAATAGAAGAAATATTCTGTTCATGTCCTAAGTGTTGGAGTTTCTCTGCAAATTCCTTGATGTCATCTATATCTAGTGTCTCTTTGACTTCATTAAAAATCGTTCTGAATTTTTCAAGTTTTTCTATCAATTCTGGACTTTTTTCTAATAGAATATTATTCTCTATATCATCAGTAACCAACTCAACTGGTTTAGTCGTGTGTTTCAAATACTTGGATAATTCACTTAAAAGATGGGGTATTGCGACAGGTTTATATAAATAACCATCAAATCCGTGGGCTTGGAGTTTTGATTGAATACCTGATAATACATTGGCTGTCAAAGCAATAACAGGTATATGTTTAGTTTTGGTATTTTGTTTTAACTTTAAGGTTGCTTCATAGCCATCCATAACTGGCATTCTAATATCCATTAAAATGAGATCCGGGAGATATTCTTTTGTAAATTCTAGGCATTTGAGCCCATCTGCAGCTTCAAATATTTCTAAATTGACTTGGGATAACCAAGCTTTAATAAGATCACGATTGGATTCAATATCATCCACAACGAGTACTTTAGCAGGTTCAAAGAAAAAATCTTTGATTTCAAAACACTCATCTGTTTTCAGTGGTGGCGCAGTAACAGCAACAATGACATCGCGTAAAGTGATTTCAAAAATACTACCAGTACCAACTTGACTTTTTATGAAAATACTACCATTCATCATCTCAACCAATCGTTTACTAATTGCTAAACCTAATCCTGTTCCCCCATATTTTCGATTACTTTGACCTTCTTGTTGTTGAAAAGCCTCAAAAATTTTATCTTGCTGGTTCTGGGGAATACCAATGCCTGTATCTTCCACTGCAATGATTAAATCAAGTTTACTGGTATCATTTTCTTTATAAGATTTCTTGACACTTAGTTTTATATATCCTTGTTCAGTAAATTTGATGGCATTACCAATTAAATTGAGTAAGACTTGTCTTAGGCGAGTTTCATCGAGTTTCAGAGCAGTTGGTAATGTTTTATCCACCGCTTTTTTGAATTTTAAGCCTTTTTCTGTGATTTTTAAAGCAAAAATCTGTTCTAATTCAGTAAAAATGAGTTCTGGATTGACAACATCATACTGAATATCAAGTCGCCCTGCTTCAATTTTTGACAAATCTAGTATATCATTAATCAAAGTCAGTAGTGCTTTACCCGCAGTTTGAATTGAGGAGAGATAACTTTTTTGCTTTCTCTCAGTGATCATATTTGATAAAAGATCTGAAAAACCGAGAACAGCATTCATAGGCGTGCGTATTTCATGGCTCATGTTGGCTAGAAATTCACTTTTCGCACGATTTGCGGTATCAGCGTCTTCTTTGGCTTTTTGTAAGGCGGATTCTATTTGTTTGCGCTTACTAATATCTTCAAGCATTGCCAGATAATAAATCGGTGTTTCGTTATCATAAAAACAAGAGATTGTTATATTGCCCCAAATCAAAGCACCATCTTTTTTAAAGTATTGTTGTTCCATTTGTAAAGATGAGACTTCGCGATTGAATAATTTCATCATTTGCTCTTTATTATTAAGCAACTCATCTGGAGGAATAATATCGACAATTGTCATCTTCATCAATTCTTGTTCTGTATAGCCCAACATTTGGCAAAAAGTGGGATTGACTTTGATAAAAGAAGTCTCTATATCAGTAATAACAATACCAAGCGGTGCATCTTCAAATATTTTACGAAACCGTTCTTCACCAGCACGTAATTGTTCTTCAGCTAATTGGCTGTTTGTAATATCCTTCATCGTGCTAACGATACCAATAATCAGACCGTCAGCATTTCTGTAAGGTAGTTTCGTTGTAATAACTCTTCTACTGTTCCAGTCCTTCCCCATAATAGATTCTTCAAGATTATGAATAGGAACACCAGAATCCATTATTTGCTGATCACATTGTTGGTTGAATTCAGCTTGCTTTTTAGGAAATAAGTCATAGTCTGTTTTACCTTTAAACTCATTTTCTTCGATACCTAAGAGGTTAGCCAATGCTTTATTTGCGGTTTGGTAATTTGACTGACAGTCTTTGAAGTAGATAAAAGCAGGACTTGAATCCAAAAGTGCTTGAAGGCGTGCGGAAGATTCTTCTAGCGCATTATTCATATATTTTTTTTTGACTTGAAGACTTGTCAACTCTTAAAAAGCTGACAAATCTGATTGTGGAAAATAATAGATTTCACCAAGTTATTTCGGAGATCCCAGCAAATCCTTCTGCCCTCCATGCTTGAGTTGGCGTTAATACCATATCTGTATATGGACAAGTCTCAAGAGATTTGAGTAGTTTTACTTTATTATTGGACAGTAATTGATACACATCACAGCCGTTTTGTTCATAAAGCGGCATACTATCATCCAGTAAAGCTGTTGTCATGACAACATTATCTTGATAATACTGCTTTTCTGAAGCCACTAAAACGACA
>DAOVTJ010000077.1 GCA_030633165.1 Thiomargarita sp.
ATAGCGAAGCTTTATAATGTTATGGAGGGGCTAATGAAAAAAGCTGAATCTTTTGAAAAGGAGATCGCAGGTATTAAATTGCTAATAAAATCATTCACAGAGCGTTTAGTTTAGAAAGGTGCTCTTGGATAAATAATCAAAAGTTATTGATTTTTCGTTGCAAGCGAGTTTCTCGTAAAATGAAAAATCAATACACTTAGCTCATTTTTTTTGTGTATTTAAGATTTAAGGTATTAACTTAATAATATGAAAGATGAAATAAAGGTAATTAAATTATTACAACAAGGGCTTGATGAAGTCAGTTCTAGTTACACTGGGATAAGTGAAGACTTAGATTCTATAAAACGTACCTTGTTAGAATTTCAACAAGAGGGTGTTTATTTTGATGAAGACTCTATTCATAATTTTAAATCTGATTTAAAAGAAAAGTCTGCTAAAAAGAGTTCTTCTAAGAAAGAATTTTCTGAAATTGTAAATATTGCAAACCAAACGATACCAGAGGAAGTTAGGTTTAGAGATATATTAACAGATGATGATTTACTCAAAATTGATAAAAAAGTAAATACATATACTGAAATATTCAATAAAAAACATCAACTTGATGAATGGGATTATGCAATCAGTGGAGGTACAGGTTTATTTTGCGGGATTTTAGATGTATTATTTATTCGTAAACCTGCTAAACATACTGCTGCTTATTCAAAAAAAGTTAATGGATTATTTAATCAATGGTCTCAAAAAGCCATTAACAAATTAATCCCACCTGAATTATCTAGGGAATTAGAAAAAGCATATAAAATTGGAGGTGCAGATGCAAGTACTTCAAATGGCTTATCCACCTCACTTTTAGGAACATTCTATCCAGGCAACCATCGTTTTAAAGCATTAAACCATGATCCTGTCTTAGCATTTATTATTGGTGCTTTAGATGTAAAGAATGGAACGTGTACGATTGTTGATAATGGTTCTATCAAAGTATTAAATACTGTAAAAGGAGCATCAGGTAATTATAATTTTTTTGAAGCATTGGGTAAGATACTTGGACATTTAGCATCTGACTTTAATGCTCCCTCAGCAAAAGATAAGCGTGGAATGGGTCTCCCTGCTCCATTAATGGGACTATTTGGCATATTACAAGATGTCAAAATAAATAATCAAGACATAGGCAAACTAGCAAAAGATATGTATGTAAACGGCTATGATGCACGACATTTTGTAACTATGTCTATACCTGTCTTAATTAATGAAGTATTAATTCGTGTTTTATATATAGTCAAAGAGATAAAATATAATGAACGTGATTTTGTTGATATCTTTAAGGAGACATTACCTTTAAATCTTGAACCTCGTTTTAGAATGATCTTAAATTTATCATATGGTACAATGATAGCTGTGAATACTGGAAAGGTTGCAATTACAAAAAATATTCTAAATGCTAATTATGCTATGTGGCTCGCCTTCACATGGAACACATTTCATTCATTGCGTTGGTTACTTTGGACTAAAAGTAGTGAATTGCAAAAGTATATTGATAAAGAGCTTGCAAAAGAATTAGAAGATTTAAACTCAAAGATTGATGAACTATCTAAAAGAGCTGATTCATTACAAGTTTTATAATAGACTTGTCCAGAAATAAGGGTTTTATTGAAATTAAATAATTGGTAGTGCTGCAATATGGATGATATAAAAATAACTCAATGTAGATAGCATCCGACACACCATACCTACATAAGAACACTCACATTGCATCACTACCTATAGTATTTCAGATAAAGATTTTGGCCAAAAACCTCCGTGGTTTGACAAACTTTGGCGGTTTCGCTTAAAAATCTTTTTCTGAAAAGCTATATTTGCCATATCCACCAAAGTATTACGACTATCAAGAAAGTAGTTATCCGCGGGAAACTGTGAAAACTGTCTTGAAAAATAGAGAGGAGTGTTTTTAAAAATGAGGTTTTTGGGATTTTTTCTTGTACTTTATGCACTTCTCGCGTTTTTTGAGGCGTATTAAATTTCTTTTTGCGGAGTTGTTTTAATTCAAACTCTATCTTATCAGGGGAGATCCAGCCAAAACTACGCGATTGAAGTTCTGTTAGCAATGCTTGCCAGTCTTCTTTTGTCCAATACTCTTTATGACGATCCATGAAGATTTGAAGATAAAATATTACCTTGTTATCCCAATTTTCCTTGGGAAAATCAAGTTGCCATATTAGGCGATAGAGGATAATATTTTCATCATTTCCCAAAAATAGAACTTGACTATCAGGACTGAGGGCAAGTGTTCTCGCCGATCTTGCCAAGGTATGAACACATTCTCCCTTATTAGACCAGATTTTTATCTCATTTTGGCTGCCAGAAATGATATATTGACCATCAGGTGTCATGATAACAGATGTGATTTTATCTGTATGTCCTATTAGGGTGTGGAGACATTGACCCGTTTTCAGTTTTCTTACTTGAAGGCTTGTATCTTCGCTTCCAGAAATAATATTTTGTCCATCAGGACTGAATGCGATTGAAGTGATTTTAGCAGTATGTCCCTTTAAGGTGAGAATACATTTTTCATTTTCCCATACTTTAAGGGTATTATCTACGCTGCCAGACACAATCTGCTTTCCATTAGGACTGATTGCAACAGAAGTAACCCCATGAATATGTCCCCATAAGGTGTGAAGACATTGCCCCGTTTTAAGCACCCATATCTTAATTGTCTTATCCAAACTGCCTGATACTATATACCATCCATTTGAACTGATTGCAATTGAGGTGACTTTTTCAGTGTGCCCAACTAAGGTGCGAAGACATCGACCACTATCAAGTATCCAAATTTTGATCGTTTTATCGAAACTTCCAGATAAAACATACCAAGCATTTGGCGTAATAGCCAGAGAGGTTACAATTGAGCCATGATCAAAAGTACGGATGCATAAGCCATTTTCCCAAACTTTAATCGTTTTATCTTGGCTGCCAGAAACGAGGAATTGACCATCAGGTGTTATAGCAAGAGAGTTAATCTTTTCACCATTAAGTTTTTTGTTTTGATAAGAAAATAAGAGTTGATTGATTTTTCCCTTATTTTTTAGCCTTGTATATTGCTTGGCTATCAATTCATTATCTGTAAACCCTAATTTTTCCCATACCGCAACTAAGCTAGCATAAGCTTGACTATAATTTTTAGTCTGATAAAAGTGTTCGATGTCTAAAAGTGCTTGATTAATGTTTTTTTGTTCTTCAATCAGGATATCAAAGCTTTTAGGTAAACTTAATTGGAATTCTGAAAACTTTTTAATATTTGTGGTTAATTTTGCTAATTTTTTCTTATCTACGGTGGGATTATTTTCACAATTTTTAAGGTATTTCAATACTTCGCTTTTATCAATCTCATCGGCACGCCATTGTAATAGGCTATAATTATAAACAGTGTAGATATGGGTTGGATCAATTTTGATAGCTTGTTCAAAATATTATCTAGCTTTTGCATGTTGACCAAATTCCCATACGGATACGCCACGATTCTTAAGATTATCTACCTGTTATTGTTTATCTTTGTACAATTGGCGTGGATAGGGCAGTTCGGTTTCCAATTGATACAAATATGTTAATGGTTCTATGAGTTCTTTTAAAGTATGCGGTCGATCTGCTGGACATTTTTGAAAACACTCTATTAATATATCAGCCAAAGATTGTGGCATTCTAGGTATACGACTATCTTGTGGTCCGTTTTCTAAGTACATCATCATGGCTTCATACGCCACGTTACCCATCGACCAAGTGACTTCTCCAGTAAACATTTCTAATACTGATACCGCCCAGCTCCAAATATCTGTACGCCGATCGAGTAATTTTTTTTCTGTTGTTTTGAGTACTAAAGCTGCCTGTTCTGGTGAACAGTAGGCTGGAGTCATACCACCATAAGTTGTCATGATGGTGGCATTATCAGTATTGTTTTTCAAACCGCGTGCCTTAGCTAAGCCAAAATCTGTTACCTTGGCGATACCTTCTGGTGTCATCATCACATTAGCAGGTTTAACATCTTGGTGGATCAGCCCTTTTTCATGGGCAAAATCTAGTCCCCATGCAAATTGAATCGTAATATCTAGTATCCGCTTTAAGGTTTTTTGATGACCACCTTCATACAATGTCCCTTTTTTTATCCAATCACGTAAGCTTCCACCTTCAATACATTCAGAAAATACCCGTGGAATCCCATCTAAAATTCGCACATAATAACAACACACCGTATGGGGAGATAAACCTAAATTAACCCAAGTTTCGGCTTCACGCTCAAAATTTTCTCGCGCTATTTTTTTATGCATCAGTTTAGGCAATAGGGTTTTAACCGCTAAATCTATTTGCCAATGTTTGTGATAAACACGGTACACTGTTCCCATGCCACCGACACCTAAAATCCCTTTTACGGTGTACAGATCAAGAATGGTTTCACCTATTTGCCATTCAACACGTGTGTTTTTTGCAGTGCGAATGATAAATTTTTGCTTACACTTTTGACAACGGGTAGATTTTCCCAGTTGTTTTAAGCTTATATTACGGTAAATTGCACCGCAATTAGGGCAAATGGTTTTTGTGTTCTTTTCCATTTAATAAGACAATGCAATCATATAATTACCAGAAGGTAAGCCTTCAAGATTTTTAGGTATTTTTCCTAATAACATTAGGCTATGCTTTTTATCCTTTTGTTCCCCTTGCCAACGGTATTCTATGGTTAGTTGAGGTGAATTGAGATTGGTAGAGCGTTTAATACGAAATAAATCGGCAACCAAGCTTTGACCTTCGATCATGAGACGAATTTGCCCTTCTAACTGACTACGATATTGCCCTGTGATATTTATCTTTTTAGCAGTCACCGCGCTTGGATCATTTAAACCATCATAAATCAGTAAATTGACTGTTCTACTCCGATCTTCACCGCGAATATTAAATAAAATGAGTAAATGTTGTAGTCCGAATATGATTATGGGAAATAGTAGTAAAATAATGATTAAGGTGATGATAATCACGACCAAAAAAGACATTTTGATGTCAATATCCGCAACTGTCATGGGATCACCAGATATTCTCTTATCTTCAATCGAAGCAGGTAACCAAATGCCGTATAATGCCCTATTTTCTGTTAATTGATGATTTTTAGTCGTTACGCGTAAATTTAATTGTTCCGCAGTCCGCCAATTATCGCGTTTTATCGGAATTTCTGCCACAAAATAATTATTTTCAATTTTCAAAGGGTGTTCTGATAGAGAAATACCTGATTTATCCATTATTTCAAGTTTTAGCCAGGATTTTGGAACAAAATCATCAAGTGTCACCTGTTCTTCGCCCTGATACAAAGACAGTTTTATAGTCACCGTCTTTGCCCAAGGTAATAGATTCAAGCCTTCTTCATGAAAAGGAGGTTCCAAATGCAACCAAAGTGCCGTTTTAGGCATAGATGTTGCTTGCACTTCAACACTGCCACTCACACCGCTATTTACTAAATCATACTGTTTAGGACCTTGGGTTGTTTGAATATTAACTTTGGCTTGAAAAGAAAATTTATGTTGTCCGATTTCTATCGGTGTCCAATGAGCAGAATATTTACCATCATTTTCAAAAAAAGCGGGTAAAATTTGTTGTTGACCTGATGGTGGTATTACGCTAATTTTAGCCTTGACAGGCCATTGAGGCAATTCTTGTAAGCCATGTTCACCTTGCATGACCTTGAAAATAATACGATTTCTGACATTTTGGTTAATACGACCATGAGGACCAATAAAAGTAAGTGTAGGTGCATGTTCTTCAACAAATATTTTATAACCTGATTGAGATAATTTATTAATGTGATAAGTGCCCACAATAATATTATTGACAAGATAGCGCACATAAGTCCCTTGTTGTCGTGTTTGCGAGATCACTTGCCCCTTAGGATCAATAATTTCTAATTGATTTCTAGGTTTACTCAAATGAACATTGAAAATAATTTGTTTGAGATAGGGACGACTATGGTATTCATCATTTGAAAGTGAAATACTTTTCACTTTTAACCATTGATCCAGAATATTTTGTACCACCGTTGCTATATTGGGAAATGATGTTTGAGCAAGACGTGCTTTATCAAAGCCGATGAGTTTTTCCCAAAATTCACCATCTCCACTATTCCAATAGTTACTCGCATCATTTAATCCAACAACCCAAAGATTTATTTTAGACTGTTCTAAAGTTTTGACATGTTTTTTGATATCATGTTGCAAAGCGCTTAAAGTTTGATCATAAGTATAAGGGCGTCCATCTGTGATAAACAACATCTGGCGTTCTCTGGGGGCTCCGAGACGAGCAGCATCCAATTTTTTGAATTCTGCCAAAGCTGTTTTTATCGCTAAAGAAGTATTGGTATTACCCATATTTCGTTTTCTAGAATATAAAGAGCTTGCAACAAGCAATTTAGCTTTTGATACCATGTCATCTGGTTTAGCAGGATCATATTTCAACTCAAAATTAGAAATAGGGACAGCCACAGAAACAGTCGTATCTCCCCCAAATTCAATGACAGAGAGACGATGAACTAGCGGTGTGCCCTTAACATGTTCAGCCAGGCGAACAAGCACATTTTCAATGATAGAAATTCTATGTCTATATTTATCATTAGCTTGAGGATGTTGTCTTGAACCCCACATACTACCCGATTCATCAATCACAAGAACGATATTAAATTCTGTATTACCAAAAACATCAGTCATTGGAATGATAAGTGTTATTACTAATAGAAGTCTTAACATTTGGGAATTCCCTTATCTAAAAAATTATTGACCCATTTAGGCAATAAAGCCCAAGCTGTCTCTTGTTTTAATAATGTTGCCATTGGTTCTTTACACGCTTCTCTCTCAAAAAGATAATAGCACCGATGTGTACGAGGTGTTTTTTTAGGAAAAGTGGAAAAAAAAGCCTGATATTGTTCTTTATTGACATCAATTTTTGCGCCAGGCGGGAGATAGGTTAATTGTGCCTCATTATAAATATTAATTAAAAATAGTCGAAATTGCTCCTCTTCTTGTGCAAGAATTGGGAGTAAATCACATAAATCTTGTAAATCTGGCGTATTAGGCATTGATATCTCAGTTGTATTTTCACAGACTAAAGTCCAACAGTCTTTAGAAACAGTACGCCACATGCCACGTCCAACCACTTTTGCCTGTTTAAATTTTTCCACTAAATCCAGTAAATACGCTCTCATTATCTCGAATAAATCACTTTTTCTTAATATTTCTGGATCATTACGACCAAAATCTCGCGTTATTTTATTAAATTGTTCATTGATAAAAAACAAACAAGTTAAAGGTTCTAAGTCTTCAGCACGCTTTGACCATGTTTCATATATAGAAAAATCTGAGAATTTATTTCTAAGAATCATTTGTACGGTGTTTAAAGTACTTTGATGTCTTGTTTGACGTAAATCTGCATCTTCTAAATCTTGTAAGGCTTTTCTTATTTTCTTTAATTGTTCGATTAAGTCTATGATTTGAACTAAATTATCGGGAATAATAGGAGGTTGTGCCACAGGAAAAGGCAATAAATTGGTATATTCTAATAAATTTTGCCATTTTTTATGTTCTGTTTTTATCGTTATTTGAGAATCGGCTAAATTTGTATCAGAAATATTGCTTAATTGAGTAAGCGTATCTTTAATATTGATCGCAATGTGTTGACTTTGTCTCATCATTTGCCCCAAAGGATCATCAGCACTGTGAATTAAGGGCGGATTAATACGTTGGGCAGCATTATAAAACCATATATATAATATATCATTATCGCTTTTCCATTGGGCGATTATTCGTTTGAGTGGCTCTCGTAGTGTCTCTCGTATACCATATCCCTTATTAATAAAAACTAATTTAGAAAAGATGACTAAATTATCTGCTGTTATCAATGATGCTTCGATATCTAACCATTGTATCCAAAAATTTAATTGAGGAGAACATTCAATCGTCTTAGCTAATGTTTTCAAAGAATTACAACGCTTTTCATCCTTATTTTTCCACGTGTATTGGATGGTTTGATATAATAATTGATCAATTTTATGAGAAAGATGATGTTTGATCAAAAACCATTGTTCTTTTAATATATCAACTAAATCTTCAAGACTTTCATCTGCAGCTTGTTCAACTGCTAGTAAAACTTTTAATTGTTCAAGTGTATTTTTATCTCCACCAACATCTTCAAACTGTGTGATTGCTTGTTGTACATTAGTCCATTTTTTGATGGCTAGGTATTCAATCGCTTCCTGTTCCCAAGCCAGACGCTTAAAATCTCTGTAATATCTGACAAAATGGAAATTTTGTTGCCATTTTTTGACACTATCTGCTATTTGGTGATAAATTTCAGATGATAACTTTTCTTGTTGAATATCATTTAGTATTTTAAACCACTGCTGTCTGCGTTCAAGTGTGATTATTTCTAATTGTTCTAAAAATGGATAGGGTAATTTAGGGCATTGTGAGATAGTTTGATGCCAATTTTCCCACCATGTTGTCGCTTCTTGAGTATTAATAAATTGTTCGGCTTGATACAGTTCTTTAAGGCGGTGTATAGATTTTTCATTTTGCATCAATTGTACATATTGCAATGGGCTTTGTTGACATAGCTCAAAAAAACCTTTGATATCCCATTGTTCTAATGCTTTATCAAAACGATAACGTTGGCGTTTTGTCTCAGTTTTTTGATGTAAATTTTGGGCAAATTGATGATTTGGATGTTTTTGTAATATGTGTTCTAGTGTTATTAATATCTCTTGAAAATTACTTTCCGTCTTTATTTGCTTTTCAATTTCTTGTAAATTTTCCCATAATTTTTGATATTGCAATATCTCATGCTGGAAAGCAGTAGGGATATTTTCAATAGGATTAATCAGTTCAACACCGTTTATCATCTGTTGCCATTTTTGTATAATATTAAAGACAGTATCAGCACGTTGTTGTAGCCAGGTGCTCAGTATTGCGGGCAATGCTGTTTTTTCATCTAAAATACCTTGATGAATATCTAAAAGCTGTTTTATAGAAATGGCATTTTTTAACGCATTATCATTTTTTTCTTGATATGTCTTTTGTATCTGTTTAAAACAATCCAGTGGTAATGCTTTAAGCCCTAATCTCTGAAATTTTCGATAAAAATCTCTCAATTCTTGCAAATTATGACAGGCTTGTACTTGTTTTGTCGTGAAATTTTGAGTAGACATTGAAAATGCTTCTAGTGCATTATCAATCTTAGTTTGCCAATTTTGAGGAATAATGTATTGAAAGCATTGTACTGTTTGACTACATGTCATTAATGTTTGTAGTACTGTCCAATCTGTGACATGAGTTTTTAATTCATTTAATTGTGTTTTCAAATGTTGCTTATCATTTTTGACTTGCCCAATATTTTGTTGTAATTGAGTCACTTTGTCTCGCAAACGACAAGGCAATGTTGGCTTTAATAGAGGAGAAACTGATTGTAATGCTTTTTCAACATTCCAGTTTTTGAGCATTTGGTCAACTATTATAACAATCTGATCGTATTGTTGGGTAAATCGCGCTACCCACCATTTTTCTAGTTCCTGCTCTAAATTGAGATAATGTTCAAAATTTGGATGTTTTTGGATAGGCTTAATTAATTCCTCTAGCCAAATTTCATCATCAATATTATTCATGCCTTCACAAATCTTATTAATAACCTCATCACGTAACCTTATCAAAGCTATTTCTTCTTTTAAATCCATATCAAATAAATCTGGCAAAAATTTCATCATTTGTGGATGATTAATGCCATGCTCTTTTATACCAACCCATGTATTCTCAAGTTTGACAATTTGGCGAGATTTTCGTTGAGAAGAGACAGGTTTTAAATTTGCCAGCAATGTCATGACTTGATTGGTATAGGCAGGATATTCTTTTCTGACTTGCAGGAGCAATTTTTCTGCTTTATCAGGATATCCTTGTCGTATTTGGATTTCAGCTTGTTGAATTATTTTTTCTGGCATGATTATTTGACGATTATGTGCGGTCCATCATATATCATATAATTAATACGATTTTTTTGCCGAGAAGTGACAAAATATAAACGTAGGCGATAATCTCCTGGTTCAACGTTAATCTGCATTTGTTGAATGAAAAAGGGTGGTGCGACAAGTTTACCTTGTTCAGATAAAAATAAGCCATATTTGACAGGGGCTGATTTTTGCAAACCAGATACTGTTGTCAAGGGCAGCGTATCTCCTGAATTGATTTGAAGGGGTAAGGGATGTTGAAATAAGGCTTGAGTAGAGGCAAAGTTTTGTGTCAATTTAACCATATCTCCTTTTACTGTGCCACCGACACCAAGATGCGTATATTCTGGACGAAGCATATTTTCACGGTGTCCAGGGCTATTCATCCAAGATTCTATTGCTAATTCTGCTAATTTTTGGGCATCCTTCACATTATAACCTTGTCCTTGCCAAAGATTTTCTCCAGTCATACCAATGAGTTGACGGTGAATAATAGCAATTCTATCATGAGGTGTTGTCCCTTCTGGTGTGACATGGTCGAAAAAATGCCGTTTTTGCATATCGGTGCTATGGGCACGCGCTGCATTTTGTAACATAATATCATGTTGTAAAGCCTTTAATCCTTCTTTATGACGCTCTTTATTAGTCAGTATAAGAATATGTTGTTCTATTTCATCCAAAAATGTGATTCCCACTGGTATTGTTTGTTGAGCAGTTTGTGAATAGCGTACTATGGATTCAGCAATAGTTGGGTTGTTGGAGAGAATAGGGTTGACTACTGTCGGTGGTAATTTAACCTGTTGAGTGATACCACAACTGCTAAAAAGCGGTGTTAATATCAATAGTGCTGTTAAAATCACAATTTCAAAAATTGCGATTAGTGTAATAGGAGGCATTGTTTTTTTCTCTTTGAGAGGGAACTTAGTTCAAATACTTACTAATTTGGGTAAGAACATTTTCTTGAAATATC
>DAOVTJ010000030.1 GCA_030633165.1 Thiomargarita sp.
ACTTCATTGCTCATAAAACAAGTGTGGTAGTATTTATTTTGTTCAATAAGTGTGATATCAATTGTGCTATCAGCCTTACGAATATATTTAGCAGCAATAACACCGCCAGCCCCGCCACCGATAATGACTACTTTTTTCTTGACAGCTTGTTTTATCAAATAAAAACCAACTGTACCTGCAACTGCTGCTATGCTTAAAAACTGTCTACGGCTAAGTTTTGACATGCTTATTCCTTTATTGATAACTGCCATAAAATTGAATAAGGTTTTCAAGACTTTCTTCGCTATTATTTTGCACAAAATATTCCAAAGTGCTTGTCATTATAGGAGAAGAATAGTCGGTGTGCTGAAATTCTGAGATACGAATCCTCAAATAGGGTATCCATTGTCCAGCAATAATATTAGAAAGTGATTCAACCCGACCATCGATATTATGGCAACCCTTACAATATTGTTCATAAAGCACTTTTCCTTTTTGTGCTTTTTTTGCATCGAAAGTTTGAGGGTAACGCACAATGTCTCGTGTAGAAAAAAAATCTGCCATAATTTCAATATCATTATCGGTGTAACCTTTCGCTATTACACTCATGACTGTGCTAGGACGTTTACCACTTTTCATCTCTTGCATGGCTTTAACAAAAAGAAATCGGCGCATACCTGCGATAGTTGGTGTTGCTGGTCCAAGACTGGAACCATCATTGCCATGACAAACAACACAACTATTGACCAACATAGATACTTGTGCAGTTGTATTTGCTGTCGTTGGAAGATTAAATATCATTCCAATAAAAATTAAGAGAAAATATTTGAAGATAGGCATTTTTAATTATCCTCAATAATATCGACATCTGCTGGTGGTGTAAATATAAATAAGTTTGGATTTAACTTTTTATTTCGCACAAGATGACGAAATTTGATATAGGTTATTTGTCCAAAATTATCCATTAATTCAAAACTTAATAGAATTTTTTTATATAAGTTAATATTTATACTTTCAAATTGAGCCTCTGTATCTTTTGGCACTAAGTGAAGGCGTGTTACAACTGTTTTTGATGGTAATTGAGTCACTCGAAAATCTTTTTCCACTGCTTCAGGACGGTTTAATAAAAAAGCAGGAGTTTTTCCTAAAGCATCATTGATATGTTTCGAGGTGACTTGTTCTAAATCGCTATCATATATCCAAACTTTTTTTCCATCTGCGACGATCAGTTGATTGTAAGGAATTTGATAAATCCAACGAAATTTGTTGGGACGTTGCATATACATTTCACCTGATGTTTTTTCTAAAACATCCCCACTTTCATCATAAAGCGTTTGTTCAAATTTAGCTTGTAAGCTGTGCAAATCTTGTAAAAAATTATCCAACATCTCATGAGCATATAGTAAATGGGGGGAACAGGCTAATATTACAAATAAGGTATATCGTTTCATAATTTTTGATGTCAGATGTTGTATATTAATATATGATGTTATCATTTATAAGTTGTGGATTTCAAGTGAGATCAGTCACAAAAAACATTTTATACCTATTATATTGAGAGCAATTATGCAACAAACTACGATCTTTGATATTGATTTAATCCGTAGATACGATAAAGCGGGACCACGTTATACGTCTTACCCAACTGCCGTACAATTTCACGATGGTTTCGATGAAAGCACTTATTGTGAATATGCTAAAAATAGTAATACAGAACCATTAAAACCATTATCACTATATATGCATATTCCATTTTGTGATACGGTGTGTTTTTATTGTGCTTGTAATAAAATTGCGACCAAAGATCGCAATCTTGCAACAGCTTATTTAGCACATTTACATAAAGAACTCGCTTTACAAAGTGCTTTATTTAATCGTGAACGTCCTGTGACGCAATTACATTGGGGCGGGGGCACACCGACTTTTTTAAGTCATGAAGAAATGCGCGATTTAATGCAAGGGATTAAAACACATTTCCAGATTCTTGATGATGATAGCGGTGAATATTCCATTGAAATTGATCCACGTGAAACTAAGTCTGATACTATTGCTTTATTACGAGAACTTGGTTTTAATCGTATGAGTTTAGGCGTACAAGATTTTGATCCAAAAGTACAAAAAGCGGTTAATCGTGTTCAATCTGAGGAGCAAACTTTTGCTGTGTTAGAATCCGCTCGTAGCGAAGGGTTTAAATCCATTAGTATTGATCTGATTTATGGTTTATCCCATCAAAATGTGGATTCTTTTGCTAAAACGTTGGATAAAATTATTGCGGTTAAGCCAAATCGTTTTTCCATTTTCAACTACGCACACTTGCCTACGATATTTAAACCACAACGACGTATTATTGAGGATGATTTACCTAGCCCTAGTGAAAAGTTAGCTATTTTGCAACAAACCATTAATCAATTAATTGAGGCGGGTTATGTCTATATTGGTATGGATCACTTTGCGCTTCCTGATGATGAATTGGTTCAAGCACAGCGTAACGGTAGTTTATATCGTAATTTTCAAGGTTACTCGACGCATGCAGATTGTGATTTAATTGGTTTAGGTATTACATCTATTGGTAAAGTTGGTGATAGTTATAGCCAAAATGTCAAAACACTAGAGGAATACTATGCCAAAATTGATATGGGACATATTCCTGTTTTTCGTGGTGTTGGCTTAAATGCGGATGATAAGTTACGTCGGGCGGTGATTACTCAATTAATTTGTCATTTTTCTTTGGATATTCCAGCCATAGAGCAAGAATACAAGATTAAGTTTACAGAATATTTTTCAAAAGAAAGAGTTCAATTGGAGACGATGCAAGAGGATGGATTATTATCGTATTCTGAACAGAAGATTGAGATTTTACCAGCAGGTAGATTATTAGTACGTAATATTTGTATGATGTTTGATATTTACTTACTGAAAAATAAGACGCAACGTTTTTCTAAGGTGATTTGAGGCACTTAGGATAATCCGATTTGAAAAAAATCGGATTTTTGATTTAATTGGGGGATTTTCTTTTAAGAAAAAAAAGAAAAAAGCCTTGTATTTTTTTCAGGTGACCATATAATGGTTATTATAGATTGTTTAGTAAAAAACGTAATTTCAATTTATAAAGCTTGACATAGAAATTATATTTGTTACAATAATGAACATTTAGCGGGAATAGCTCAGTTGGTAGAGCACAACCTTGCCAAGGTTGGGGTCGCGAGTTCGAGTCTCGTTTCCCGCTCCAAAATATAAGGCTGAGTGGCAGAGTGGTAATGCAGCGGTTTGCAAAACCGTACCTCGTCGGTTCAAATCCGGCCTCAGCCTCCATCCAATTGCCCGGGTGGCGGAATTGGTAGACGCAAAGGACTTTAAATCCTTTGACAGTAATGTCGTGCCGGTTCGAGTCCGGCCCCGGGTACCATATATCAAAAAGTGGAACAAAATTTAATCGTTTTCCATGTATAAGGTACATTTTGGACTTAAATCAAATCCATTTTCAATCACTCCTGATCCACAATACCTCTATTTAAGTACAAGCCATCGTGAGGCTTTAGCACACTTATCATACGGTATCATACATGGTCCTGGTTTTGTGTTGCTCACAGGTGATATTGGCACAGGTAAAACAACTTTATGTCGCGCTTTAATTGATAAATTACCTGAGACTGTTGATGTCGCTTTGTTGCTCAACCCTCGCCTCTCTGCTATGGAATTATTGGCTGCCTTATTTGATGAGCTCAGAATTAATTATAATCCACAAGAACAGAATAGCCTAAAAGATTTTACTGACAAGCTGACAAGCTATTTACTCACTGCGCATGCTGTAGAACGTAGTACAGTACTTATACTTGATGAGGCGCAAAATCTTACGACAGAAGTTTTAGAACAAGTGCGGTTATTGACAAATTTGGAAACGACTAGTCATAAACTATTGCAAATTGTTTTAGTGGGTCAGCCAGAATTAAATAGACTCATTGCCCGCAATAATCTTCGCCAATTATCACAACGAATTACAGCACGTTATCAGCTTTCTCCCTTATCTTTAAAAGATACTTGTGCTTATATCAAACATCGTTTAAAAGTTAGTGGGGCACGTTCTGCATTGTTTTCTGATAGCGCAATGCGTGAGGTTTATCATTATTCTGGTGGCATTCCCCGTTTAATTAATATTATTTGTGATCGTGCTTTATTAGGTGGTTTTACAAACAATAAAACTCAAATCAATCCTAAGATTATTCAAAATGCAGAACAAGAAGTTCGTGGGGAACAGATTAAGCAAGGATTAACAAATCGTTGGTTAATTGGGATAGTTGTTAGTACAATTTGTATTGGTGTATTGATTTGGTGGGGATTTTTTTATACCAATAAATCTACTATAGCAACAAGTAATTTGTCACAGGAGATTTTTGTTTCTTCTACTGTTGCAACAGAACCTACATTAGATTTATTAAGCTTATTAAAAACAACTGATACAGAATCAGCTTTTATCACCTTATTTGATCGCTGGGACTTAGATTATAGTAATTTAACGGGTCAAGATCTTTGTGAACGTGCTGCGACACAAGGATTAGCATGTCTCAAAAAAACAGGTACTTGGGCAGATATTCGCCGTTTTAATCGTCCTGCTTTATTAAAATTTGACAGTGGTAGTATTGTTATCACACATTTACAGGATGAGAGCGCGACATTAACGATTTTAGGGCAAAGGTTTGATTTTGCCATCAATGATATTAATCAATATTGGCATGGGGAATTTTTACTCTTGTGGCAACCGCCAACTTTACCCTTACAAATAATAAAAGTGGGGAGTACTGATAAGGCTGTTATTTGGATCAGAAAACACTTAAAATATAATGCAGATAGTTTATCACTACACTTTGATCAAGTCTTAAAAGAACAGGTGATGGCATTTCAAGCTCAGCAATATCTAAAACCTGATGGTGCTGTGGGAGAGAAAACTATGCTTGCATTACAAGCCTTATCAACCGAAGAACCGTTGCTCGATTCGACAAAATTTTTCCAAAAATAAGGGCTAAGAGGTTTTATCTTTTTCGTCAGATATCTGATCTGGTAATGATATACCAAAGCTTTCTGCAACTGCTAACATTTTTGTAATAAAAGTTGATAAAGTAACATCATTTTGAGTCGTTTGTAGCACTTTGAGTTCTTGAATATCTGGCATTTCAGCGGCAATATCGGCTGATTTGTCAATAAGACGTCTTAGTAAATCAGGCTGATTAATTTGATTTCGGATATCCTGTTCCATGTGTACAAGATTTATTTCTTTTTCCCGCCATGCTATTTTGAGTTGTTTGTTGGCATCTTCTAATTCATTTTCAGTCTGATGTGTTTGTTGTTGACGCTTCAAGCGGGCTTCCAAGGCTTTCATTTCAAGTAAATCATCTTGTTCTTGAATAAGTAATTTAAGTGCAAAAGCTTGTTTTTTGAGCATCATCTCTTGTTTTATTGCTTGTCGTGTGACTTGCATCTTCATTGTTGCTAAACGGCTTTCTTCATTTATAAGATGTAATGCTAGTTCAGTTTGCAACGTTTTTTTATGTTGAGCGTTTTCTTGTTCTTTGCTTAATCGAATTGATTCTTCTGCTAATTTAAGTATTAGTATTTCAGTTTCTTTGCTTTGTTTAACATGTTCAATCGCTGTGGTGATTTCAGATTCTGTAGTTTCTTTTAAGTAGCGACTTTCAAGTTCTTTTTGTAAAACTTCATTTTGCATACTCAATTGACTAATACGAGCTGTCTTTTCTTGTTGCAAACGAAAAGGGGCTTGTAAATCTCGCCATAATTTTTCTGAACTGAGGTTGCATTCTTTAATTTGAATGGTGATAATTTTAAGACCAAAATCTTCTCCCATAGCATGGGATTCACGTTCATTAGTGATAGTTTTGAGAGATTTTGTGAGTGCTGCAATAATCGGCGTTTTATCAGTGAGCACTTCTTCCACATTCATGGTAGCAATTTGGTCTATGATAGTTGTCTTAGCTTGTTCACTTAATTGTGTATTAATAATTCTAAAAGGTTCTTGATCAGAGAAATCAAATTTACAATAGGCTATTGAAAAATCAGAAATTTGCCATTGCAAATAAGCTAAAATCTTGATACCCTGCTTTTCTTTAGTAATGCACTTTACTATGATATCAATTGTTTGCATAGCAGATGGTATAACTACATAGGTATCAGTGTACGGATTATAATGAAAAGATTTTCCCAAACCTAAAGTAAGTGGTTCATCATGACCTATGCGCGTATGAATAACATACATATTTGGTGGAGTAATAATCCATTTCCAACGCCAAAAGCCAGTTTCACGCACTTTTAGAGGTTCTTTTTTCACTTGTAACTTTTTAGAGGTATTGTGTTTCTGTGATATTGGGGGGATGGCTGATATAGATAGTTCTTCAAAAGCCAATTCGTTATCCAGACATGCTGCTTTGCGTTTTAGCATAATATTATTCCTTTTAATATTTTAGTTGAATAGTATAAGTCAGACAATAACATTTATTAAGGAGACACAAATGCAGGTGAATTTTATTTTGGTGAAGAATCCAAATGATATAGTTCCTAAGGTTTATTTTGGCAATAATAGTGAAGAAACACATAATGATATCGTTAGAGCAAACGGTGTCAAGGGGCTATTTGTTATAGGTAGTGGTAGCGCACTTCTTGAAGAAAAGGTATTTATGATTGGTCCAATAACTGAATATGTCGCTTTCGGACCATGTTCTAGGGAACAAATGGTAGATGTGCAAGAGGTTAAAAATGATGATTGGTCTGTAGAAATTGGGCTTGCTCAAAAATAATTTTAAGCAAAAATTTTGGATATATTTTTTTTAGGTCAATTTGAAAATATTAGACTTTTAGTAAGCCCTCCCTGTTAGGAGAGGGCTAAAGGACACACCTTGATCAAATTTCAAGATAGTTTTGGTCCTGCTGCTAAAATTTCTGCTGTCGCTTGACCAATATATTGTTTAAAATTTTCAATAAACATTCCAGCTAATTTCTTTGCTTGGATATCATACTCATCAGGATGTAACCATGTATTGCGGGTGTTTAAAATTTCATCTGGCACTTCAGGGCAATGTGTTGGCACTTGTAACCCAAAAAATGGTTCTGTTTCTAATGGTATGTCTTTCAATTTTCCATCCAGCACTGCATTTACCATTGCTCTGGTGTAGGATATTTTAATCCGTTGTCCTGTGCCATATCCCCCTCCGATCCATCCTGTATTAATGAGCCATGTATCCGCATCGTGTTGCTCTAATTTTTCTCCTAATAATTCTGCATATTTTTGGGGATATAGCGGCATAAATGGTGCGCCATAACATGTACTGAAATTGGGTTGTGGTTCGGTGATGCCTTTTTCAGTTCCTGCTACTTTAGCCGTATAACCTGATAAGAAATGGTACATGGCTTGCGCTTTGGTCAATTTCGCAAGTGGGGGTAATACGCCAAATGCATCGGCTGATAATAAAATTATATTTTTGGGATGACCACCCATACCCTTTCGAGTTGCGTTAGAAATATGGGAAATGGGATAAGAAGCGCGTGTATTTTCTGTAAATTTAGCATCCATTAAATCAATACGACGGGTTTTAGCATCTATAGCCACATTTTCCAACACTGTTCCAAATTTGCGTGTGGTTTCATAAATAACGGGTTCTTCTTCAGGAGATAGGTTGATCATTTTGGCATAACACCCGCCCTCCAAATTAAAAATACCTTCATCATCCCAACCGTGTTCATCATCCCCAATTAAAGTTTTGGATGCATCAGCAGATAGTGTTGTTTTACCTGTACCACTTAAACCAAAGAAAATGGTGGTACTATTATTAGTATTAATATTGGCAGAACCATGCATAGAAAATACCCCTTTCTTGGGTAAAATATAGTTCATAATACTAAAAATGGATTTTTTTATTTCACCCGCATAGCTAGTACCCCCAATCAGTACCAGTTTTTTGGCAAAGTTGGTAATGATAAAGGTTTCGGAATTGATCCCAGGCTGCGTGGAACTGGCATGGAGTTTTGGGGCAACAATGACTGTAAAATCTGGAATGTGCTTGGCTATTTCTTCTGGGGCGGCTTGAATAAACATATTACGGGCAAATAAACTTTGCCAAGCATATTGACTAACGATACGAATGGGCAAACGATGTTTAGGAGAAGCACCCGCAAAACAATCTTGTACATAAACATCTTGAGTTTGCAAATGTAAGTTCATCTGATGGTGAAGTTTATCAAAATTTTCCGTTGATATAGGACAGTTGACTTTTCCCCAACAAATATCTTTTTCTGTTGTTGCTTCTTGAACAATAAACTTATCATGCGCAGAACGCCCAGTATGAGATCCTGTATAAACTACAATTGGACCCATATGAGTCAAAATACCTTCACGATGTCGAATAACATGCTCATATAAGGCGGGAGTATTTAAATTCCAATAAATATTATTTAAATTAGATAAGCCATGATTTTCTAATCCATAACTGCTGTGTTCATCGTAATGCGTCATGTTTTTTCCTATGAAATAAAAATGATGTATAATATCCTGTTTTTTATGAAATTGTAAGTATTTGATACCTAAATTCACCTATGAAAATATTATTTACAGAAGAAAATGCCCATGAATATCTTCAAATTCGTCAATTATTAGAAGAACAAAAGGGCTTTTTTAAAATGGATTGGGCTACCAATTATGATGTTGCTCTCAAAAAGATTGAAGAGAATGATTATGATGTTCATCTGATTGGTTATAATCCCAAAAAACTACAACAAAGATTTGTGGCTAGTTTATATAAACACAAAAAAAACATTCCAATAATTTTACTGACCAAACATGATGAGTTAATCGAAACAACATTGATAGATCAATACCAAACTTATTTTTTATCTCAGAAGCATTTAAGTTGCGCCCTAATTGAACGTTCTATCTATTATCTTTCTCATTTAAACTCAACTCAAAACCATCAGGAAATTTTTCAGATTATTTTTAATAAGGCATTTGAATTCATCGCCTTAATTAAACCTAATGGTATTGTAAAAGATATTAATCAAACTGCTTTAAGATTTCTTAACTCTACACTTAAAGGTGTGAAAAATCATTTATTTTGGGAAATGCCTTGGGTAACACACTCTAAAAGAATCGAAGCATATTTTAAAAAAGCACTTGAAGGTAAGATTTTACCTTGTAAAATTAAGATACAAGAGGAAAATAGGCAAAATATTGTACTAGATTTTATATTTACTCCCATTACTAATGCCCAAGGAGAAATACTTTGGATATTGGCAGAGGGACGCCATTTAGAAGAACAAATAAGCCATCTTTCATCACATGATCAATTAACAGATTTACCAAACCGTCATCTTTTTATAGAATATTTAGAAGATGCGATGAGTCGTGCTAAGCAGCACAAAGAATATTATATTGCTGTATTATTAATAAATTTAAAAAGATTTAGGGTGATTAATGCTGCATTAGGGCATGATATGGGTGATTGGTTATTGATGAAAATGAGCCAACGCTTAGAAACTTGTTTAGAAAATAAAAATATTCTGGCGCATGCTGGTGGTAATGAGTTTATAATTTTACTGGATGATATGCAAGATTTTGCGGAAGCCACTACTTTAGCCACAACGATTAATGAGGTATTGGGTCGTTTGTTTTCGATGGATGGATATGATATTTCTATGTCAAGTGATATTGGAATTGCGTATTATACTGATCAAAAAGAAGCGAATGATGTGTTACGGGATGCTGATGCCGCAATGCTTCATACTAAGAACATCAGTAAAACGGGTTGCACCGTTTTTCGTCCTGAAATGCATCATCAAGTCATTTCACGTTTACAAATGGAAACAGATTTACAGAAAGCGATTAAACTAAAGAATTTTGTTTTAAGGTATCAACCACAAATTGAATTAGTTTCAAATAAACTTGTTGGTATGGAATCTTTAATTCGCTTTCAACACCCCAAAAACGGATTAATCTCTCCACTTGAATTTATATCAGTACTTGAAGATACTGGAAGTATTATTCCGATTGGGGAGTGGGTTTTACAAACGGCTTGTTCTCATTTAATTTCTTTGTTAGAAGCTAATTTGCCCATAAATCATGTTACTGTGAATTTATCCGCTTATCAATTTCGTAATAAGAATTTTATCCGAAAAATTATTGAAACACTCGAGGAATCTGGCTTACAACCAGAATCTTTGGAACTAGAAATAACTGAAAATTTATTATTAGAAGATATAGATTCCGCCATTAAAACATTGAAATATTTAAAAAATCTTGGCATTCGTGTGACTATTGATGATTTTGGAACAGGTTATTCATCTTTGATTTACCTGAAACGGTTACCAGCAGATTTTATTAAAATTGACAAAACATTTATTGGTGGCGTTATTTCATCACCAGAAGATACAGCGATTACAGTGGCTACAATAGACATGGCACATGCATTAGGTTTAGGTGTGATTGCTGCAGGTGTTGAAACTATTGAACAACATAATTTTTTATATGAATTTGGATGTGATTTCGCGCAAGGCTATTTATATGCAGCTCCAATGGCAGATATCAATTTTTTAGAATGGGCAAGAGAATATAATCAGAAACTTAAAGTACAAAATGAATAAATATCTCCCTCATGTAGGGAGATAACAGGCTATTGATAAACACTTTTTTCCTCATTTGGTCTATCTTTAAAACGCCGATGTACCCATAAATATTGTTCTGGTACTTTTCTAACTTGCGCCTCAATTAATTGATTCATTCGTAATGCATCTTGTTGAGGTTCACCGCTAGGAAAATCTTCTAAGGCAGGTTGTAAAATTATTTTATAACCATGTTCAAAACGTTGCATAAAAAAAGGGACTACAGTAGCACCACTTATTTTTGTTATACGTGATATTGCGGTATTGGTTGCTGCTGGAATGCCAAAAAAGTTGGCAAATACACTATGTTTGTGTTTAAAATTTTGATCAGAAGCAAACCATAAAGCTTTATTTTGTTTTAGACTACGTAACATTTCACGTACAGCATCACGAGGAATTGCTTTTTCAGCATGTTTTTCACGATTTTTTGTCATAAAGTGTTCAATCAATGGATTCTCATGGGCACGATAAATCACGTGAATTGCAGTATGTTGCGACAAAAAACGGTTACTGATTTCCATTGATGTAAAATGTGCACCAAGTAATATGACACCTTTTCCCTTTTTTAAGCCAGCATGTAAATGTTCTAGTCCTTCAATATGCCCTAAAGATTTTAAAGTATTATCTGACAGCCACCATGCACCGAAAATTTCAACCAAGCCCATGCCTAAAGATTCAAAATGTTGAAGTAGCAGATGCTGTCTTTGTGTTTCATCTAGTTCGGGAAAACATAATTTTAGGTTAATATCAGCAATTTTCCGACGACGATGGGCTAGTCGATAGCCGATTCGTCCGAGTTGTCGTCCTGTTGCTAATTGCCATTGGTAGGGTAAACAGGTTAAACACCAGAATACGCCCACTCCAGCCCATAAGAGCCAATAACGTGGTGTTAATAAATTCATTTAATAAAGAGAGAAAATACTAATGCTTATATTATTTATAGAAGAAAATGCACAAGATTATTTGAAATATCGTCAATTATTGGATGATCAAGCGGATAAGTTTAACATGGATTGGGCACCTAATTATGAGGTGGCTTTAAACAAAATTGAAAATAATGCTTACGATATTTATCTAGTTGGTTATTATGAGACAAAAGTACAACAACAAAATTTTTTAGTTTGGTTATACACTCATGTCAACAAGCCTACTATTTTGTTAACTAAACATAGTGAACAAGTAAATATCGAGTTAATGGAGAAGTATCTAAGTTATTCTTTGGGAAAAGAACAATTAAGTTGGGAACAACTTAATCGAGCGATCCGTTACCATGCACGTTTGCTTACTTTACAGAAAAACGAAGATAAATTTCAAAGCATTTTTGAAAATGCCTTAGCCTTTATAGGCATAATCAGTCTCGAAGGCATTGTGCAAGAGTTCAATAAAACAGCTTTGACATTGTTTGATATTCAAAAATCTCCAACGACAGGAATTATTTTATGGGATATGGTTTGGGTAAAGAATTCACAAACTGAGTTGAAAGCAGCATTTGCAGAGGCTAAGAAGGGTAAGATTACACATTCTCAAGTAGCACTACAAAAATCTAATGGACAGGTGGTGACATTAGATTTATCATTAACTCGTCATAAAGATGTGATCTTGCTTGAAGGACATGATATCAGTGGTTCTCATGCTTTAGAGCAACAATTAGCTCAAACTAATTTACATGATCAATTGACAGAATTGCCTAATCGTCATCTTTTTATGGAATATTTAGAAAAGGCAATAGTTCACACTCAATCACACAAAAATTCAAATCTTGCAGTATTAGTGATTAGTTTGGAGAAATTTAAAAGCATTAATGCTACCTTAGGGCATGATATGGGTGATTGGTTAATGATGGAAATCACACAACGTTTGCAAGGATGTTTACAGAAAAAAGAATTATTAGCACGTGCCCGTGAGGATGAATTTCTTATTTTGCAGCATGATATGCAAGATTTTAGTGAAGCAACAACTTTAGCAACAATAATTATTAATACTTTGGAATATCCTTTTTCCTTGACTAACTATGAATTTGTCATTTCATGCCATATAGGGATTGCATACTATAGAGATCAAAATGAAGAAACGGATTTGTTACGTGATGCTGATGCTGCGATGTATCATGCTAAGTCGAAAGGTAATTCTTATGCTGTATTTCGTCCGAGCATGTATGAGACTGTTATCTCTCGTTTGCAAATGGAAACTGATGTTCTGCGTGCGACAAAAGAAAAAAATAACAATTTTGTACTGTTTTATCAACCAACCATTGAATTATCAACGGAGCAGTTGGTGGGTATGGAGTCCATGATTCATTTTCAACATCCACAACACGGTGTCATTTCACAACTTGAATTTATGCCTGTACTTGAAGAAACTGGCTTTATCATTTCCATTGGCGAATGGAATTTGCGAACAGCTTGTCATCAATTATTTTCTTGGTTAGAAACAGCTTTATTTGTGCATCATGTTAGTGTGAATTTATCTACACGTCATTTTCAGAATAAAAATTTAATTAAGACTGTGATCGAGTCCATTGAACAAAATGGCTTAAAGCCAGATTGTTTGGAATTAATGATAAATGAAAGTTTATTGTTAGAACATGGTGATATGGCTCTTAAAACATTAAAACATTTTAAAGATGTAGGTATTAATATTACTATTAATGATTTTGGAATGGGTTATGCTTCCTTGAATTGTCTTAGGCATTTTCCAGCGGATTGCTTGAAAATTAATAGCTCTATTATTAATGGGATTATATCTTCACCAGAAGATAGTGCCATTACAGTTGCAACCATTGATATGGCACATGCTTTAGGATTAACTGTGATTGCAGAAGGGGTAGAAACTCTTGAACAACGTGATTTTTTACGTGAGCAAGGTTGCGATTTTGCACAAGGATATTTTTACGCAGCACCCATGAAAAATATGGAAGCCCAAACTTGGGCAAAACAATACACTTCCACTGATACCTGATAATTGAATGACTAATTTTTTATTAAATATTAAAAATTTGTCCGTAGCATTTAATACACAAGTTGTGCATGATGTGAGTTTTCATATTAAAACGGGTGAAAAATTGGCTTTAGTAGGTGAATCTGGTTCAGGAAAATCAGTCACCGCTTTATCTATTTTGCAATTACATCAGCATGTCACCTATCCCACGGGATTAATTGAATTTCAAAATAAAAACTTACTTCAAGTTAATCAGACAGATTTACGTCATATACGTGGCAAAGATATTGCCATGATTTTTCAAGAACCGATGACTTCGTTAAATCCTGTTTACCCTATTGGTAGTCAATTAATCGAACCATTATTGTTACATGAAGGGTTGAGTAAATCTGCCGCTCGACATCGTATGCTTGAACTACTTGAACAAACAGGTATTTCAGAACCTCAAAAACGTTTTAATGCTTATCCCCATACCTTATCAGGGGGGCAACGGCAACGGGTAATGATTGCAATGGCTTTAGCATGTAATCCAAAATTATTGATTGCTGATGAGCCCACAACTGCATTAGATGTCACGATACAATTACAAATTCTTGAATTACTTGAAAGTATGCAGAAAGAATTTGGTATGGCTGTGTTATTGATTAGCCATGATTTAAATTTAGTCAAACGTTTTGCAGATCGCATTTGTGTAATGCAAAAAGGTTATTTGCTTGAAACTGCTCCTGTAGAAGAGTTATTTACGCAAGCTCATCATCCTTATACACAAGGGTTACTCAATAGCCAACCTGAAAGAATTCAAACCAAATATGATTACAATGCAGAACCTTTATTAGAAGGTAAACAAATTTGTTGTTACTTTACACCCACATTCAAAGCGGTTGATGATGTTGATATTAAAATATATCCAGGTGAAACAGTGGGTATAGTTGGTGAATCTGGTTCTGGCAAAACCACTTTAGGACATTGTTTATTGCAATTACAAAAATGTACTGGAGAGGTTTATTTTGCTAAACAACGCTTGGATCAATTAAGTATACGCGAATTGCGTGCTTTACGCCATAAATTTCAAGTGGTTTTTCAAGATCCTTATTCCTCCTTATCACCGCGCATGCGGATCGAAGATATTATTGGCGAAGGATTAGTCGTTCATTCTCCAACATTAAACCGTTCTCAACGTAAAGAGCGTATTCTCAAAATCATTTCCGAAGTGGGCTTGGAAGAAGATATGTTATCGCGTTATCCCTATCAATTTTCTGGTGGACAACGCCAACGTATTGCGATAGCACGTGTAATGATTTTAAAACCACAATTGATTGTGCTAGATGAACCGACTAGTGCTTTGGATGTCTCTGTACAAAAACAAGTTTTGCAATTACTCAAAAAATTACAAGAGAAACACCATATCAGTTACTTATTTATTAGCCATGACTTAAAAGTTATTCGCGCAATGTCTCACCGTATCATGGTCATGTATCAAGGAAAAATTGTTGAACAGGGAGAAACAGAGCAATTATTTAATAATCCCCAGCATCCTTATACACAAAGATTATTACATGCTTCTTTGTTTGGTAGCGCATAAAATCAATATGTTAAGTGAACTAATTTCAATTAATACATTTAACTATTGATTTTTAACCTAAAAAACTAATAGCATTACCATATAATAAGTAAATACAATCCAATCAAAAAGAAATATGTACTCATCAGTAGTAAGAAAGAAAAATGAGCGAATAAGGAGGTAAATCCTGTTAATAAACTGTCTTTTATATTATTTCCCGCAACATTCGCTACAAGATCCATTACAATAGATGCGATTAAGCCCGCTATGCTACCTGCTACTAAAGCTGTTTTCATATCAACTGCCATACCAACTGCCATACCAACTGCCATACCAATAGAAACTAAAACTGCTATTACCACCACAATATCGCTTGCAACAACGACTGCTACTAAACTGCCAATAACAATGGCTATGAATGTCGCTAAGCTCAATGCTACAGTCAATGTAGCAGATTGTGTCATAACAGTCATCATGACACTGGCTACAGTAACTGAGACTAAAACTGAAACCAAGATTGAAATAAAGATCGTCATCCCTATTCCCATATCCTTATCAATTTTCAAGGATCCCGTTAATATCCATGCCCCTATAAGTAAACCATTCAATAAAAAATTTATTTCTGGTAAATATTGTAATATTCCCAATAAAGGCCACCAAATTAATGTGCTGACTAGCCAATTACCTAAACGAGTTTCATCCTCTTGACCAAAAGTTTGCCGATAGGAATATAAATATTGTGGCTTAACCAAAACCCACCATAATAAACGTAAATAGTCTAATAAATTAAATCGAGAAAATCGTATTTCGGTAGAGACTTGATTAAGTGATTCATTCCCAAAACGCGGGTTTTTCCCTTTTAAAGCCATTCCCCAACTTTGCACAGCCCACTCAGCCGCTGTTTTATCCAACCATAAATTATCATGTAACTGTTGTGCTAAATGATTAAGCACAT
>DAOVTJ010000063.1 GCA_030633165.1 Thiomargarita sp.
AGGTGGAAAGGCGTGCAACTGTTTTTCTAATTTTATGGTATTGGTATCACCTTCAAATAATGCAACTATCCGCGTTTTTTCCCATAATGGTGTCGTATTCAAAGGAGGTTCATACACAGGTTGATCTTCAGCATCCTGCAAGGTAACGGAAACAGCACCAATAGCGAACAAATCATCAGAAATCTGTTCAACTCTCGATACTTCGGTATCTAAAATAATTTGTATCCAAGGCATTTTCAATTATCAATATTTAGTTAGTATATCAGAACAACTTTTCCAAAATCCTTTGATAAATAAGAGATAAACTCTCAAGCTCATCAATATTGACACATTCATTGAGTTTATGAATAGTGCTATTATTTGGACCCACTTCAATCACTTCTGCCCCTGTCGGTGCGATAAAGCGTCCATCTGAAGTTCCACCAGCTGTTGATAAAGTTGTTTCATAACCACAAACATCATAAATCGCTTCTTGAGTCGCAGCCACCAAACGCCCCACTGGTGTCAAAAAAGGAAAACCAGAATGTCGCCATTTTAGATGATATTTCAGTTTATATTGATCTAATAAGGCTATCACCTGCGATTGTAATTGGGAATGAGTGACTTCTGTGCTATAACGAAAATTAAATAATAATGTCAAATCGCCTGGAATCACATTATCAGTTCCAGTGCCTGCATTAATATTGGTTATTTGAAAACTCGTCGGTGGAAAAAATTCGTTACCTTGATCCCATTCTGTCTGGCATAAGGTTTTTAACACAGAGGCAAAGCGATGAATGGGATTATCCGCTAAATGTGGATAGGCAACATGTCCTTGCACACCCTGTATCACGAGGTGCCCATTGAGAGAGCCACGTCGCCCATTTTTAACCACATCACACAAATCATTTGTACTAGAAGGTTCGCCCACTAAACACCAATCTATTTTTTCACCTTTGTCTTGTAAATATTTGATAACTTTAACAGTGCCGTCTACTGCAATACCTTCTTCATCGCTTGTGAGTAAAAAAGCAATTGAACCTTTTGGCGGTTTGGTAAGAAAACGCTCGCAGGCAGTTACCATTGCCGCGAGACTACCTTTCATATCAGCCGCCCCTCGTCCATATAAGAAACCATCATGTTGAGTAGCAGTAAAGGGTGGAAATTGCCAAAGATTTTCAGCGCCTGGAGGCACAACATCTGTGTGTCCTGCAAACACAAAGAGCGGGGCTGTTTCTCCATATCGTGCCCAAATATTATCTACCTCTCCAAAACGTAAATGTTCAATTGTAAATCCAATGGATTGTAGGCGTTTAGCAATTAAGGATTGACAACCCGCATCATTGGGTGTAATTGAAGAGCAATTAATGAGTTCAATTGCTAAATCTATTGTTGACATGATTTCTATGGTTTGAAGATTTCAATTTGAGCTTGATTTCTCAAGCTGATAACATATTCTTGCATTAATCGGTATTGCAACGCTGATTTAATTTTCGCTTTGACGCTTTCAAACGGAGGTAAGGCAATACGAATATCATCGACTTGGATAATATGCCATCCAAATTGACTTTTGATAGGCGAGAGTGTGTAACTGCCTTTTTCCAATTTATCAAGGGCTACCCCAAAGCTTGGCACAACTTTTTGCGTGGTAATCCATCCCAAATCACCGTTATTTTTTGCAGAACCAATATCGAGAGATTTCTCTTTTGCAAGATCACCAAAGGCTTTTCCTTTACCTATTTCAGCAATAATTGCTTTTGCCTCATCCTCTGTTTTTAGCAAAATATGTCGTACTTTATACTCTTCTGGTACTTTGATGTGAGCAATTTTTTTGTCATATTCACTTCTAAGTGTTGCATCATCTAGTGGATGTTTATCCAAATATTTCTGCATCCCTAACGCCATCAACATACTATTGCGTATAGCCTCAAGTTTTTGAAGAAATTCAGGTTCCTTATCAACTCCATTTTTGATCGCATCTTGTTTAATCAATTGGCGTTGGATTATCTCTTGAATGATCGTTTCTCTTTTAGGGGAATCTGTCTGAGTAGAACTTTGTTGGGCACGTGCAAAAACATAATCATTATAATCTTGTTGTGTGATAATTTCGCCATTGATAATGGCTACAGGTTCGGCATAAGTAGGCACCAATAAGACACAATATAACGCACAAGTTGTTAAAACTTTAAACAACATTTTTTAAAATCTCCATTTATTAAGGTAAAACTTTTTTAAAAGGTTTAACAATGAATTGAGCATACACACCTGCTTCATTATAAGGATCATCCTCTGCCCAATCACGTGCTTCCTCAAGTGAAGGAAATTCTGCTACAACTAAGCTGCCAGTAAATCCCGCCGTACCAGGATCGTTAGAATCAATGGCAGGATGTGGTCCTGCTAATACTAAACGACCTTTAGCTCTCAAAATTTCTAAACGTTTTAAGTGAGCAGAACGGGTTTTGAGGCGTGTTTCTAAGCTATTTGGAACATCCTCACTAATTATGGCATATAACATACTAATTATCCTTTTTGATAGTAATCGCATGTTTTGCCTTAGCTGCGATGATATCGAAATGTGTTTCTAGGCTTTGATTTACACCACGTAAACCAGCGACTACTTGTTCAGCCCAAATGATGTATTCTTGACGTTGTTCCAACGACCAATTTTTAGGAGAAGAATGGGCGATATCATAAACATTACAAATTTTATCAGCCAATTTCAATTCTTTAGCACGTGTAGATTTATGTGGTGCACTTTCAATTTGTTTGAGTTTTCGCGCTTGTTTGGGCAAGTTTTTATCATCAGTCACTTCTTGCACCAAAGCTAATACTTCTGCACCAAAAAGAGTTTGAATTTCTTCAGGTGTTGTATGAGTATCTTCAAGCGTATCATGTAATAATGCCCCAACTATTGTTACAATATCACGCACTTCTCCAATGCGCCATAAAGTTTCTGCAACTTCAATAGGATGATTAATATAGGGGGTAGCTTTACAATCTTTACGCCGTTGATCACGGTGTTTAACCGAAGCAAATTTGAGTACTGTTAAAAACAAGCTTATATCATTACTATTAAACATAGTTGACTCAGGGTTGCGGATTTTTTGTATCCACTTTATCATCAGGAACGATATGCCGCGCTAAATAAACGCTTTGGGCAATTATAAAGAGAATAGTCAAGCCCATCATACCAAATAACTTAAAATTAACCCAAGTATTTTCATCAAAATTAAAGGCAACATATATATTAATAGCACCCATACCGACAAAAAAAGCTACCCATGCGAAATTTAAGTGCTTCCAAGCAATTTGTGAGGTGAGCACGACTTGCCCATCTAACATCCGTTGCAACATATTTTTTTGACCAATAAATTGGCTACCCAAAAACACGATAGCAAATGCCCAGTTGACAATGGTTGGTTTCCAGTAAATAAAGGTGGCATTATGAAAGTAAAGAGTAGCGCCTCCCAGTAAAAGGACTAATACCAATGTCACGACATGCATTTTTTCAATGCGATGGTATTTTAGCCAAAACAAAAAGACTTGTACCGTCGAAGCAACAATAATAACCGCAGTTGCAACATAAATATCATAAACTTTATAGGCAATAAAAAAGAGTAAAATGGGCAAAAAATCAAACAATAATTTCATAAGTATTTTTAGGGATAATAAATTTTTTATATTATAACGGATTTTCTGGAGAATAATGATTAAAAAAACAAATGACAATCCACTCACCAAAATACGTGGGCTTCATTTTACACGTGGAGAACGGATGATTTTTGATGGCGTTGATATAGATATACCACGTGGTAAAATTACAGCGATTATGGGACCAAGTGGTACAGGTAAAACCACATTGTTACGCTTAATAGGGGGACAATTAACGCCAGAAGCGGGTACAGTTGAAGTTGACGGTTTAAATGTGCAAAATTTAAGAACAAATGAACTTTATACCTTGCGTAAACGTATGGGCATGTTATTCCAAAGCGGTGCTTTGCTCACAGATTTAAATGTATTTGAAAATGTGGCTTTTCCGTTGCGTGAACATACCAACTTATCAAATTCTCTGATTCGTCATTTAGTTTTAATGAAATTACATGCTGTCGGTTTACGTGGAGCGCGTGATCTTATGCCTCATGAACTATCAGGCGGTATGGCGCGACGGGTGGCTTTAGCCCGAGGTTTAGCTTTAGATCCTATGATGATCATGTATGATGAACCGTTTACAGGACAAGACCCAATTTCTATGGGCGTCTTGGTGCGCTTAATTAGCTCTATTAATCAAGCCTTGGGTTTAACCAGCATTATTGTATCACATGATGTGCATGAGACGGCAGAAATTGCTGATCTGATTTATGTCATTTCTAATGGTAAAGTTGTCGGTTCTGGGGCACCTAATGAGTTAAAAAATTCTGACTCTGAATGGGTTAAACAGTTTATCAATGCCGAATCTGATGGTCCTGTGCCATTTCATTATCCTGCACCTGATTATGTCAAAGATTTATTAGGAGACACAACATGCTAAATCAATTTCAACATTTAGGTCAGATTGTTTTTAGTATTTTGGAACGTTTAGGACGTGGACATCTCTTTTTGATACGAATGCTGGCTGCTATTCCTGGCTTATTTTTGCGTCCCTCTTTAGTTATTACACAAATTTATGCTGTTGGTGTTCTTTCTTTAACAATTATCATTGTTTCTGGCTTATTTGTCGGTATGGTGTTGGGTTTACAAGGCTATAATACTTTAGTTGATTTTGGTGCAACAGAATCATTAGGGGCTGTTGTTTCCCTATCTTTAGTAAGAGAATTAGGACCTGTACTGACCTCATTATTATTTGCAGGACGTGCGGGTTCTGCTTTAACAGCTGAAATTGGTTTAATGAAAGCAACAGAGCAGTTATCAGGTATGGAAATGATGGCTGTCAATCCGATTAAACGTGTTATAGCCCCACGTTTTCTTGCAGGCATGATTTCCATGCCCTTGCTCGCTGTTATTTTCAGCACAATTGGCATTCTTGGTGGATATCTGGTCGTGGTCGAATTATTGGGTGTAGATTCAGGTGCTTATTGGTCACAAATGCAAGATAAAACCGATTTTATTGAAGATATTTTTAACGGTATTATCAAAAGTATTGTATTTGGCATCGTTGTGACATGGATTGCAGTTTTTGAAGGGTATAATTGTACACCGACTTCTGAAGGGGTAAGTCGTGCAACAACACGAACTGTTGTACATGCCTCCTTAGCAACCTTGGGATTAGATTTTCTGTTGACAGCTTTGATGTTTTAAATTTATCAGTACAGCGAATGTAATATGAAATTCGCTGTGCTTATACCTCTATAACATCTTTAACCACAATGATACTTGAAAATTTCAAACTTTTATTGATAATAAACCTCAAAAGGAATATAGTAGGCACAGATAGTAGCAATCTACACCATTTTATCCAAATGCCTTTAACCAAAATCACAGATTTTGAGAAATACGCTATACTTAATAGCACAAACTTACTTAAATGATTTACAATAAGCCATTTTGGCGTACGGAGAATTAATAATAATGTTGGTAAAAAATGTTTTATATTCAGCCCTTGCCATTTTCTTGTTGGGTTTAAGCTCTTATGCTAATGCGGGGCAAATTAGAACTGAGGATGGGTATGTGATTCATTACAATGCCTTTAGTACTGAGATGCTACAAGCTAAAGCCGCAAGATCATACAGTATCGTGCAAAGCAAGAATCGTGTAATGTTAAATATATCTGTCCGCAAAGGTGGAAAGGGTAATCTCTTGAATACCAAAGCTGTAGAAGCTAGGGTGAGCATTCAAGCTATTAACCTCTTGGGGCAATTGAAAAACATTTTAAAAACGACAATTAAAGAAGGCAAGGCAGGATCTGCAGCCGTTTATTACATCGGCATATTCACTATCTCCGATCAGGAGACATTGAAATTTAGCCTTGAAGTTGATCCAGAAGGCAAAGGTAAGGTACAGAAAATCGAATTTACTCAACAATTTTTTGTGGATTAAATTAACCACAGGATAATTTGATAATTGAAAGCAGTCCTTCAAAGGCTGCTTTTTCATTTTAGGGAATATATGTGTATGTCAACATCTTTGATGCCTAATTATGCCCGCCTGCCTGTCACCTTTCTGAAAGGCGAAGGGGCTTACTTATGGGACACACAAGGCACACGTTATCTGGATGCCTTATCAGGTATTGCGGTTTGTGGTTTGGGACATGCCCATCCTGCTATCACCGCTGCTATTTGTGAACAAGCAAATCATCTACTGCACACCTCTAATCTTTATGGCATTGCTCATCAACAAAGCTTAGCTGATGCCTTGGTTCGGATAACGGGTATGGATAGCACGTTTTTCTGTAACTCTGGTGCTGAAGCTAATGAGGCAGCTCTCAAAATTGCACGCTTATATGGGCATAGTCTTGGCATAAAAAAACCTACTGTAATTGTCACCGAAGGCTCATTTCATGGACGAACATTAGCAACTTTGACAGCGACAGGTAATCCTAAAATACAAGTCGGATTTACACCCTTATTAGAAGGATTTATCCGTGTCCCTTATGACAATATTGATGCAATAACCAAACAACATCAAGATGTCGTTGCTGTACTTGTCGAACCTATCATGGGAGAGGGAGGCATTGTGATTCCTGATGCTGAGTATTTGGCAAATTTGCGGGATTTGTGTGATCGTCACAACTGGTTATTAATGCTTGATGAAATTCAAACTGGGATGGGACGCACAGGAAAATGGTGCGCTTATCAACATGCTAATATCATCCCTGATGTTTTGAGTCTTGCCAAAGGATTAGGTAATGGTGTGCCTATAGGCGCTTGTTTAGCACGTGGGAAAGTTGCTGATATTTTAAAAGCAGGAACACATGGTTCAACTTTTGGCGGTAACCCTTTAGCTTGTCGGGTTGCTTTAGCGGTGATTCAAACTATTGAACAAGATAATTTGTTGCAACGTGCTCAAGTTTTAGGAGAATATTTCTCTCAAGGATTAAAGGCAGCTTTGCTAGGGCTTACAGGGGTGGTGGATATTCGTATCAAGGGATTGATGATTGGTATTGAGCTTGATAAGCCTTGTAGTCAATTAGTGACTAAGGCACTTGAAAAACAATTATTACTAAATGTGACAGCTGATCGTGTCATTCGCTTATTACCTCCCTTGATTTTAAGCAACACACAAGCTGATGAGATTATTAATATCGTCAGCCACTTAATTCGGGACTTTCTCAAAGCGCCCGTCACTGAAGGATAGGCTTATGGAACTACGTCACTTTCTAACATTGATGGATTTATCTAAAGATGAATTACATAAATTGATTGCACGTGCTATTGAACTTAAAGCAATGCAGCATGCTGGAACAATTTATGAACCTTTTAAAAATAAAGTGTTGGCAATGATATTTGAAAAATCATCCACCCGTACCCGTGTTTCTTTTGAAACGGCTATGGTGCAATGCGGTGGTAGTGCGATTTTTATGTCACCAGAGAATACACAATTAGGGCGCGGAGAGCCTATTGAGGACACCGCACGAGTATTGTCAGGAATGGTCGATTGTGTGATGGTACGCACTTTTGAACATGAGAAGATTGAACGTTTTGCTAAATATTCTAAAGTACCCGTTATCAATGCACTTACTGACTTATGCCATCCATGTCAGTTGCTTGCGGATATGCAAACCTATACAGAACACAAAAACAGCATTCAAGGCAAAAAAGTGGCTTGGATAGGGGATGGTAATAATATGTGCCATTCTTATATAAAAGCCGCTCGTCAATTTGATTTTGAATTAGCGATAGCTTCTCCTGTGGATTATGAACCCAATGCCGACATAATGGCTATGTCTAAAGGACATACGAGCCTTTACACCGATCCTGTTAAAGCGATCACGGATGCAGATTTAGTCACAACAGATGTGTGGGCGAGTATGGGGCAGGAAGAGGAGAAAAATTTACGGACTAAAGTTTTTGAACCCTATCAAGTCACTAGTCAGCTAATGTCTTTGGCAAAACCAGATGCATTATTTATGCATTGTTTGCCAGCTCATCGGGGAGAGGAGGTTAGTGCGGAAGTCATTGAAGGGGCGCAAAGTGTTGTGTGGGAACAAGCAGAAAATCGTTTGCATTCACAAAAGGCATTGCTTGAATTTTTATTATAATGGAATCTTCATTTATCCCTTATACTCCCACCACAAGTTTGCCTACTGGTAATGTTTTGATATTAGCCCCGCATGCTGATGATGAGGTATTTGGTTGTGCAGGTGCTATTATGCAGCATCTTGCACAAGGTAATAGCGTTTCCGTAATTATTATTACAGATGGACGTGCTGCAATAAGTCATCCTGATAAGCAAAGTATGTTGCATTATATCGAAACACGTCAACAAGAAAGCGATAAAGCTGCAAAAATATTAGGCTATGAAAATTTAGAGTTTTGGGAAATTGTTGATCGTACTTTGGAACACTGCGAAGATTTTATTCAACGATTAGTCAATGTTTTTAAAGTCAAAGCTATTACGCAAGTCTATGCACCATCCGTCATGGAAATTCACCCTGATCATTATGCCTTAGCCATGAGTGCAGTCGAAGCTGTACGTCGTTGTGGAGAAACTGTTAGTCTCGCCATGTATGAAATTGGTGTGCCTTTACATCCAAATATATTATTAGACATCACCGCTTTCTTTAAACGCAAACAAGAGGCAATAGCTTGTTTTGTTTCTCAATTATCCCTTCAAGATTATAGCCAAAAGCTACTATGCTTAAATAGCTATCGCACTTATAGCTTACCAGAGCATGTCATAGCGGCTGAGGCTTATTATGTGCTAAACGGGGCTGAGTTACACGCTGAACCATTGCTTATGTTTGGACAAACACGACAAACGACTGTTTTACAAGAGACTAATAAAAAACTGACTATTGCACAACAGGAATTATCACTTGTATATAACAGTCGTTCTTGGTTTTTGACCTCTCTCCTACGTCGTTTGTTGAGACGAATTCATTGAATCTTGATTTCCCATTTCTCCCCAAAGTTTTTCCAATTGATAAAACTCGCGGGTTTCTGGTTGCATCACATGCACCATCACATCACCTAAATCGACTAATGCCCATTCTCCATATTTTGTGCCTTCATCCCCTAAAGGACGTTGTCCATGTGTCTTGATTTGTGCGATGACATGTTGAGCCAATGCACTGACTTGTCGTGCAGTTCTGCCAGTAGCAACTATCATGAAATCTGTGATATTACTAAATTTACGGACATCTAGAACTGTTATATCTTGTGCTTTTTTGTCTTCTAAAGCATCTTTTGCAATTGTAAGGACTTGCTGAGTTTCCATAATCTTATTCTATTTCGCGGTAAAGCTGATAAGTGTTAATTATATCTAAAACCGCGCTGGGTAGCAAATAGCGAGGATTTTTGCCTGCTGCGATTAAGTCACGAATTTGTGTGGCTGAAATATTTAAGCCTGGAATATCTTCTATTCTAATAGTCTTATTTTTTTTCACAAACTCAGACATGGCGTGTTCTAACACACAGTTTGGACGGCGCACGATTAATAAATGGGTTAATTTAATAAGCTTTTCCCATTGATGCCAAAGCGGTAAACCCATAAAAGCATCCATGCCTAAAATTAAATATAATGGATTGTGGGGATAATCATCACGTAAACTACTTAAAGTATCAACCATATATGATGGACCCTGTCTGCGCAATTCTCTATCATCAACACTTAATCCTTTAACATTTGTTATGGCGACTTGCACCATTTCTAAACGACGTTGACTACTAACAGACGGTTGCGCTCGATGCGGTGGATGTGCAGAAGGTATTAATAGAATTTTGGCAAAATCTAATCGTTCATATAATTCTAAGGCTAATCGCAAATGTCCATGATGAATAGGGTTAAAAGTGCCGCCTAAAATACCTATTGGTTTTTTTTTATCCATTTTTTTTTAGTTTCACTTTAATGATAAAAATATCAAACCAAACACACAACACATCATCCCAAGACAATACAAGATCAACCAAAAAGTATCTTTTGAAATTTTCTTCTTCAACTGTGTTAAATGTGATTCTTCATATTGCAATAAACAGAATAATGAGGGATATCCAGATAATTTAGTGGGTTTAATCCATAATAAACCATCAGGAGTTTTGATTAATTTCCCATAAACCACAACATGATCTGCATAACTGCACCAATTTTCCACTATTTTGTAAGATTTATATTTTTTCTCCACGATTTTTTGCCACTTACCAAAGCTGTTTAGTGTTTCAAATGTATTTTCATCTAATTGTATAAAATCCCCTTTGTCAAAGAAATTTTCCAGATTAACAAATACAATGTTTTTTCCATCAGAAAGTTTCAATTGACTTGATGGTGAAATCTCTTTAAAAATAAGCTTTTTATGTTTTTCAATACCTGTTTCTGGTTTTTTCTTTTTTGTTTGCCATAATCCAAAGACAGTCTTCATATATACAGCACAAGGTTTTGGTGTTGAAAAAATATTTCTAGAGTTGATGCATCCACTAAATCTAACATAACAGTCAATAAAACCACTATCAAATTTAGCTATCTTAAAAAGACGTGGTTTAATTTTTATTAAAAGCCGTGTGTGATGATAAAGATTTTTAAAAGCTTTAATTAACCAAAATAAGATAATAACAAGAATTATTCCAAAAAATATTTTCATCCATTATTACCGTTATTACCGTTATTGTTATTATTGTTGTTATTATTATTATTATTAGTATTCCACCCTATCTGATACATATAGCCATCTGCTACACTTGATTGTTTTTGCACATTTTTTCTTAGAGGACCTAAATAATATTCTGGATCAATACGGGTTACTTTTTCACCATCAAATCGCAAATAATTCGATTCAAGAAAATTATCAGTGGTTTTTCTCACAAAGTCTAAAACACCATTTGCAAAGAAATAAAGTGATGAATGACGAAATAGCACGTAGGAATCATCTTGAATCACATAATCCAAAATACTTTGCTTGATACTGTTGGATTCTGTGATTTCAGCTTGATTTAAAAAAAAATTCACTTTGATATTTAACCTTGTATTCATACGATACTCCAAAAAAATTCTATATTTTGAAAAGGTAAATTGATCGCTTGAATATGATAAAAAGCATTTTTCCTATGCTTTTCATAATGATATTCTCTAAGTGATTTCGTGGTAAAAAATAAGTTGTTACGTATGCCTTGCAAATATAAATTTGCATGTAATTTAATGATAGCAGAAATATCTAAAATATAATAACCATTACACAATTGAGATTGGGCAATCAGAGCATTTTTATAGAGAGAATAATCAAAAATATGTTCCTGTTTCTTGCGATTTTCATCACCATAAACCACGGTGGTATCTCTTAACAGCATAATATGAACAAAATTATTGATATCATGCGAGCAGGCAATAGAAAAAATATCCTCTCTTATCCCTAAAATAATTTCACTTTGATTATCTAATAGTTCAATATCACGCTCTGTTTTCAAAATTGCGGAATTAAGAGGATAAGTGATACCATTAATTTTGAGAAAAAACAATTTTGAGCTATAGAGTTGAGTTAAGATGTTATCTTTGGCTATTAATGCACTTAAAGTATTATCAACCTCAAAAAGTTCATTAGTGATATAGGCTTGTTTTTCAGGATAAGTTTCTTTAATCTTTTTAAGATTATTATGTAATAAAAATTGTTTAATGTAATCATCATCAGGCAATGGGCGATATTTATCAGGATTATCTTGATAAAGTGCTTTTTGTAATTTGCACGTATAACTCTTTTTTAAATTACCCGATTCTCTAACAAATGTGCAACCAGCATGACAATAGCTAATATAAGCACACTGCAAACACTCATCATCTAAA
>DAOVTJ010000081.1 GCA_030633165.1 Thiomargarita sp.
TACCTGTTAATGCAGGACAAGATGGTGCTTTTTGGATGGCCGTCAATCATGTTATTTTGACGGAATATTACGTTAAAAAGCAAGTCCCCGCTTTCAGTGCCTACATGAAAGAATTCACAGATTCACCTTTTTTGGTGGTCGTGAATAAAGGTGAAAATGGACATCAAGCAGGCAGACTTTTACGGGCTAACACCATTGATGCTTATAAGAATGAAGAAAATGGTGAGTGGAAGTTCTTAATGTTTGATGAGCAGGAAAACAAGCTCAAAATGCCAAAAGGCACAGTGGGACACCGTTGGCAAAGTAAGCAGGGCGAGTGGAATTTAGAGCTCAAAGATGGCGTAGACAATTCACCTATTGCCCCATTACTCTCATTTATTGACGATAGGGATGACGTGCTTCAAGTTGAATTTGAAGATTTTTCAAATTCAAACACTATGGCTAAACGTGGTGTTCCTGTTAAATATATTGAGACAAGTAACGGTAAAGTTGCTGTCACAACTATTTTTGACTTGTTGATCGCTCACTTTGGTGCTAATCGTAATTTAGACAGCGAATCTGCTAAAAGTTACGATGAAGCTGATAAGACATATACCCCAGCTTGGCAAGAGAAATTTACGGGCATTGGCAAAGAAACTGTCATTAATTTTGCACGTCAATTTGCTGATACGGCTGAAAAGACTGATGGAAAATGCACGGTCATCATTGGTGCTGGTATTAATCACTGGTATCATAATAACTTGATGTATCGCGGTCCCATCACCGCTTTGATGTTATGTTCTTGTGTCGGTAAAAATGGTGGAGGTTTAGCTCACTATGTTGGACAAGAAAAATTAGCCCCAGTTTCGATTTGGAAAACGCTATCAAGTGGCGGGGACTGGGGACCTGGAGCTCGGATGCAAAATGCTCCAACGTGGCATTACATGCATTGTGACCAATGGCGTTATGAAGGTCCTTTCTCCAAATATGCTGGGGTTAAAGGCGATAATGAATTGACAGGTGCACATGCAGCAGATCTTAATGCACGTGCAGTACGTATGGGGTGGTTGCCCTTCTATCCGCAATTTGAGCGGAATAGTCTTGAAATTGTTAAGGATGCTGAGAAAACAGGCGCAAAGAGCGACAAAGAAGTGGTCCAATACGTTGTGGATCAACTCAAAGATAAAAATCTACGTTTTGCTGCTGAAGATCCCGATCACCCCAATAACTGGCCTAGAGTCTGGTTTATTTGGCGGGGTAATGCCATCATGTCCAGTGGTAAAGGTCATGAATACTTCTTAGATCATTACTTGGGAACACATAGCAATAAAGTTTCTGAGGATCAAGTCAGTCAAGATATGTTAAAAGAGGTTAAATGGCGAGAAGACGCACCAGTGGGCAAAATGGATTTAGTGATTGATATCAATTTCCGTATGGATACATCAGCACTCTATTCAGACATTGTATTGCCAACTGCTCATTGGTATGAAAAGAGTGATATCAATACCACTGACATGCATTCTTTCATTCACCCGCTTTCAGAAGCCGTGCCCCCAAATTGGGAAGCGCGTAGTGACTGGAATATTTTCAAATCAATAGCCAAAAAAGTCAGTCAATTAGCAGAAAAACATCTGCCTGAACCAGTAAAAGATTTCCTTTGTACACCATTAGAGCATGATTATCCTGATGAAATAGCACAACCTACGATTAAGGATTGGGCAAAAGGAGAATGTGAGCCGATCCCGGGTAAAACGATGCCAAAAATGAAAATCGTCACCCGAGATTATACCAAAATATATAACAAGTTTACATCTTTTGGTTTAGATGCTAGAAATAATGGTATTGGTGCACATGGTACTCATTGGGCTATTGATGATTTTTACGATGAAACACTGAAAACACATCCAACCATTGAATGGGGTGGAACAACTTATCCATCCTTGGATGAAGTGATTCATGCCATTAATATTGTCTTACGCTTTGCACCTGAAACGAATGGTGAGTCAGCCTATCGTGCATTTGTAGAACACGAGAAAAAGGTGGGTTTACCACTTAGAGATTTGGGAGAAGGTAATCGTAATGCCACTGTGACGTATGAAGATCTTCAGCGTCAACCTCGTCGCCTCTTAAATAGTCCTTGTTGGTCAGGAATTATGGATAATGGTCGTGCTTATTCATCTTTCTGTATGAGCGTAGAACGCAAGGTACCTTGGAGAACCTTAACAGGACGGCAACATTTTTACCTAGATCATGAAGGTTATTTGGCTTTTGGCGAGCATTTGCCAACATTTAAGCCAAAGATGGATCCCATGTTATACGGTGACTTTCTAAAAACAAAAACTGATGACAAGAAGAGCGTTATGCTCAACTACTTGACACCGCATGGTAAGTGGCATATTCACTCCACCTATTATGATAATCATCGGATGTTGACCTTGTCTCGAGGGATAGAACCTTTTTGGATGAGTCCTAAAGATGCAGACGCAATTGGAGTTGTCGATAATGATTGGGTAGAAATTTACAATGATCATGGTGTAGTTGTCACTCGTTCTGTGGTCAGTGCCCGTGTACCTGATGGGGTGTGTATTTGGTATCACGCGCCAGAACGCACAATCTCTATTCCAAAATCACCTTTACGGGGAAATAGACGGGGGGGGGGACATAATAGTCTCACTCGTACTCGAATGAATCCTGTCTTGATGATGGGCGGTTATGGACAATTTACGTTCCATGCGAATTATTGGGGACCTACAGGGGTTAATCGTGATACCCATGTTCTTGTTCGCAAACTAGAAGGTGAGCCTCAATTTTAGATGAAATACACCCCTTAGGGGGTGTCCCCAATTTTCAACCGATAAAGGTGGAGTGAGTAAAAATGGATGTCAGAGCACAAGTATCAATGACGTTCCACTTAGATAAGTGTATTGGCTGTCACACTTGTAGCGTTGCCTGCAAAAATATATGGACAGACCGTGAAGGCACGGAGTACATGTGGTGGAACAATGTAGAAACTAAACCAGGTACTGGTTATCCCACGAAATGGGAAGATCAAGAACAATATAAAGGGGGGTGGCAACCCAAAGGCGATACAATTAAGTTACGTGTGGCGGATAAAGTCAGCACGTTCGCCAATATATTTCATCAACCCCATTTGCCTACGATTGATGATTATTATGAGCCTTGGACATACAAATATAGTGACTTATTTGACGCACCAGCCGGTGATGATCAACCGACAGCACGTCCAGTTTCACTGATTACTGGTGAACATATTGACATCAATGCGGGTCCTAACTGGGATGATGACTTAGGTGGATCAGCAATTTATGCCCAAAACGATCCCAATTTTCATGGTTTAACACAAGGACAAAAGGAAGCGTTCTTTGAATTAGAACGCATGGTCTTGTACTATTTGCCTCGGATATGCAACCATTGTTTAAATCCAGCATGTGTAGCGAGTTGTCCATCTGGTGCGCTCCATAAACGTGGTGAAGATGGCATTGTATTGCTCGATCAAGAAGTATGCCGTGCTTGGCGCTTCTGTATTTCAGCTTGTCCTTACAAGAAAAGTTATTTTAATTGGAAAACAGGTAAATCAGAAAAATGTATTCTCTGTTTTCCAAGACTTGAGTCTGGTCAACCGCCTGCATGTTTCCATTCTTGTGTGGGTCGTATCCGTTATCTTGGCGTCGTATTATATGATGCAGATAAAATAGAAGCATACGCTGCTGCACCAGAAGGTGAATTATTGGAACGTCAACGCGATATGATTTTAGATCCTCATGATCCAGAAATCATAAAAGCTGCTGAAGAAAGTGGCGTTCACTTCTCAATGGTAGAAGCTGCTCAGAAGTCACCCGTTTATAAATTTGTTAAAGAATGGAAAATGGCTTTACCATTACATCCAGAATTTCGGACCTTACCAATGTTATTCTACGTACCGCCATTGTTGCCGGTGTTAGGATATCTTGAAAAGGGTCTTTATAATGTGGATGCCAAAGATTATTTTGGTTCATTGGAAAAAGCACGTCTACCTCTGAAATATTTAGCTAATATGTTTACAGCAGGTAATGAAGATCAAATGCAGAGTGCTTTGGAGAAATTATTAACGGTGCGGACATACAGACGGGCTGAAGAAGTCGGTGATGTTGAAGCAGGTAAACTTGAAGAAATGCTTAAAAAGACGGGTTTAACGCCTGAAATGTGTGAAGAAATATACCGTTTAACTGCTTTACCTACTTATGAAGAACGTTTCGTCATGCCAGCAGAACACCGTGAATACGCTACTGAGTTGGTCAATGATGACCCTTATAGTTTCAAAGCAGAAATCGGTATCGGTGGTTTCAAAGGACGTCCAGGACGGGGTCTCTAAAAGATGAAAGAGAACCAGCAACAACAAATTTATCGTTGCCTTTCTCAGTTATTAGATTATCCCGCGCAGAATTTGATCGAACAAACGCGTAATTGTGTGGATTTATTCAAAAGTGATGATCTGCAAGCTGCTCAACAAATAGAAAGCTTTTTGAATTTTGTAGAAACAACAGACTTGGGTCGCTTAGAAGAAATTTATACAGGCACTTTTGATATTAACCCTGCCTGTCATATTTATGCAGGTCATATTCTCTTTGGAGAAAGTTTTAAACGTGGTAGGTTTATGGCAGAGCTTGTAGAAGAGTATCAAAAACGTAATTTTGAACTTGGAAAAGAGCTTGCGGACTATATTCCCTTATTACTCAGATTTTTATGTACACTTGATCCAGAAGATAGTGTCGCCAAAGATTTGCTTAATGAGTGCTTAATACCTGTTTTTGAAAAGATGAATGACAATTTTAAGGATGACTCAACTAATCCTTATGTGCCAGTACTTAGGACTGTTTTAGTTGTCCTTCAAAGATAAATGTGCAAGGTACGTCAAGCGTACCTTGTATTAGTTTAAATAAGCGGGAGAAAACATAATGACATCTGATCAGTTACTGTTCGGTGTTTTTCCTTATTTGTGCATTATTATTGCCATTGGGGGAAGCGTTTGGCGATTTACGAGTGATCGATTTTCTTATTCAAGTCTATCTTCTCAATTTTTAGAAAGTCGGCAACTTTTTTGGGGCTCAGTGGCTTGGCACTATGGTATATTAGGTATATTGACTGTGCATTTAGTTGGATTTTTAATCCCCGACACCATTTTGTGGTGGAATACAGTTCCCATGAGAATGTATTTCATGGAAATAACAGGTTTTACCTTAGCCCTGTTTACGTTAGTAGGACTTTTACTGCTGATTTTTAGACGCTTGAGTAAGTCTCGTATTAGAGCAGTGACTTCACCTATGGATATCGCCTTGCTTACAGTTCTTTTGATTCAAGTGGTAACAGGTTTAGGAATTGCGATATTTTACCGTTGGGGTTCGTCCTGGTATGCATCGTATGCAGTGCCTTATTTGTGGTCTGTTTTGACATTAAAGCCCAATATTGGATTAGTCAGCAATTTACCGTATTTGGTGAATATACACATGCTTAATGCATTTGTAATGGTATTAATCATACCGTTTACTCGTTTGGTCCACTTTTTATCTGTACCTATAGAGTTTAGTTGGCGCCCACATCAACTCGTGAGATGGCATCGACGCGAGAAGATTGTTGGTCCTGGGGTTTAATCTTTAAAGGCGAATAATAAATTTATTATTCGCCTTTTTTTTTACTTATCATAATAATCTCTTGTTTTGTTAAAAGGAGCAGCAATTCCCGCTTTTAAAAAAGCATATTATAAACAATATGTTACAAAGATACAAAAAAATATTTTTCGTAAAAAACTGTCGATGCCAGGGTTGTTGCAAGAATTGAAATCATTTTTCCAAAGCATCACAGAGCCTGTTATCCGTAAGAGTACCATCCCTTTAGTGGACTGTTTACTGTCTGGATTAGCGATATTCAGCTTAAAATACCCCTCCCTTTTGCAATTTGATAAAAGCCGAAATGACCCTGCCCATAACCTTAAAACCCTTTATGGGATAAAAACGATCCCATCTGATACTTACTTGAACGCTTAGATGAGCTACCAGCCTCAAAACTCCAAGGTGCCTTTACCGCTCTGATAAGACACCAACGTGGGTACTGGAGCGATTTAGCTACTATAATAATCACCACCTATTACGTTGTCTGAACACACATTATCTATTGTTATGAAAGGAGGGCGAGCACGCTGGCGTATTGAAAATGAAGTTTTTAACACACTGAAAAATCAAGGCTATCATTTTGAACATAATTTTGGTCATGGTAATCAGCATTTATCCAATGTTTTTGCACATTTGATGCTCTTATTGACCAAATTCAAGGTCTTTGTTGCAAGTTATTTCAACAAGCAAAGACTAAAATGGAAAGCAATATTCTATTTTGGGAACGCTTTCGGGCTTATTTTTTTCTTGTTAAGTTACCTGATTGGGTAACACTGTATAAAGCTATATGTTCATTACTGGTTGTCGAATTACCCGTATTTGATACTTCATAACTTGCTACGTTGAAAAAGATGATGCTAATCCTAGTTTACTTGTGGTTTATAAAATTGCTGTCGCCTTATGACTATTGATGAACTCATTGTGGCAAGTGATTAGACAACAAAAAATGCGGCGGCTCGAATCGGGTGATGGCATTTATCAGGTTACCCTTATTTCACCAACCAATGCACATCACTTTATCCAACAAAAAATTTGTCTAAAAGCCTATTCTAGTTACGAAGGAAAACCCCATCCTCCTGGAAGTGAAGAATAGTTACCATTCTAACGTAGCTTATCATCATCCATTAAAATTTCATGGGCTGGTCCTTCTAAATCATCAAATTGACCTGATTTTATTGCCCAAAAAAAAGCCCAAATAATCAATCCTAGTAATCCTAACGAAATAGGAATCAATAAAAATATTATATTCATATCAAAATCCGTGTTACGCACCAAAAGGTGCGTAGATAAAGTAACACACCCTCTATATATTAGGTCCTTTTTTTGAACGATTAACCAACTGTAATAAATATGGTCCTATCTGTTTGATAGGCAATATCTTATTGACTTTTGCAGCTGCAATTGCAGCTTTAGGCATAGAATCTGCTTCTGCCGTTTCAGGGTCTTGTATAATGAGATATCCCCCTCTTCTTTTAATTTGTTTTACCCCAAAATTACCATCATTATTCGCACCCGTTAAAATCATACCAATTAGCCTACTTTTATAAGCTAAAGCTGCAGTTTCAAATAACACATCCACAGAAGGACGCGAATAATTAACAGGTCCTTCCACAGAAAGTGAAAATGTCCGATCCTCTTCTATAAGAAGATGATAATTAGGGGGAGCAATATAGATAACGCTGTTTTTAATTACCTCTTTCTCATCTGCCTCTTTGATTTTCAAATGAGACTGTTTCTGTAAAATTTGCGCTAATCTGCTACTTGAATGGGGATATAAATGTTGTACGATAATAATCGGTAATGGAAATTCTTTCGGTAATGCCGATAATACAGTACTTAATGCTTTAATACCTCCTGCAGAAGCACCAATGACGACTGCTTGAAACCAATTCATATCAGCTCCGAGTCTAAACGCCGATAAATTTTTTCTTCTTTGACCACATCATCAAAAGCATTCGTATACTTCGAAAAACTAAGACTTTCTTTAGATCCAAGACACAAAATGCCATCAGGACATAGGCTGTCATAAAAAAGACCTACAACACGATTTTGTAAATCACGGTTAAAATAAATCAACACATTCCGACACAAAATCAAGTTCATCTCCCCAAACACACCATCTGTGGCAAGATTATGATCAGAAAATAAAATATTTTTCTTGAGTGATTTATCGACAACGACATGTTCATAATGTGCCGAATAATAATCTGAAAATGCACTCTGCCCACCTGATTTCTGGTAATTTTTGGTATATTGCTTTAACTTGCCAATATCAAAAATGCCATCTTTAGCCTTTTTTAAAGCGACTTCATTCATATCCGTCGCATAAATTTGGGTTTGATCATACAAACCTTCCTCTTTTAAGAGAATAGCCATCGAATACACTTCTTCTCCAGTGGAGCAACCAGCATGCCAAATTTTTATAAAAGGATGTTTTCTTAACTCTGGTATCACAAATTTTCTCAATGCCATATAGAATGTTGGATCACGAAACATTTCTGTGACATTAATTGACAAATCCAATAATAACCTTTCAAAAAATGAAACATCATAAAGTAATTTATGCTGCATTTCTGAGAAATTTGCCATCTTCTCTTTAGTCATCCTATGCTGTATGCGTCGCTTTACAGAGGCTTTCGCATAGTTTCTAAAGTCATAACCATATTTCAGGTGAATAGCTTCCAACATGAGTTGCAATTCTAGATTTTGATTATCAATATCATCCATAGTGAGTTTGCTTTACTTTTTAATGATTAAAACTGATACAATTTTAACACAAGTCTCATAAACGTTGTTTCTTGATTAGGATCAACTAAACAATTATTTACAAGTTTATTATGATAAAAGCCTTAATTTTTGATGTTGATGGTACATTGGCTGAAACGGAGCGAGATGCGCATCGTGTGGCTTTTAATGAAACTTTTGCAGAATACCAGCTTGATTGGCATTGGAGTGTGGAGCTTTATGGTGAATTGCTGGCTGTGACAGGCGGCAAAGAACGCATGAAATTTTATCAGGATAATTATGAGTGTTCTTGCCCGAAAACATTAGATATTGTTGCGTTACATCAAATGAAAACGGCGCGTTATAACAACATGTTATCACGTCGTCCAATCCCCTTACGTCCAGGCGTACACCGCTTATTAGAAGAAGCACGTCATAATGGTGTGCGACTTGCCATTGCCACGACGACAACATTGAAAAATGTCACCACATTACTAGAACATAGTGTAGCGCCAGAGGCGATGTCATGGTTTGATGTTATTGCAGCAGGCGATATGGTTTCCGCTAAAAAACCTGCACCTGATATTTATCTTTACGCATTGAAAAAGTTAAATTTGCCTGCGGATCAATGTCTTGCAATTGAAGACTCTAAAAATGGCATTCGCTCTGCCTTAGCAGCAAATATACGCACATTGATTACAGTTAGTGATTATACTCGCAAGGAAGATTTTTCTGGAGCATTATTAGTTGTTGATCATTTGGGTGAACCTGAACAACATTTTACAGTATTAGCTGGAAATGCAGGCGAAGCAGGTTATGTTGATCTGAATATGTTGCATGATTTCGTATGAATGTTTTTGTAAAAATTATGCTAAAATTTCCATATTTTTTTAAATGACAAAGAAAATTTTATAATGGAACAGGTACGCCATACACGTAAAAACCTCTTATTTTACTTAGATATTATTGATCTGGATACAAATGATATGCTGGGAAATTTGGGTGATATTTCAGAGAATGGTTTGATGATTATAGCAGAAAAACCATTCTCATACAATAGATTTAAAAACATTAGCATTCAATTACCAGAAGATTTTGAGGAATTTCCTCAAAAAACTTTTGATGTCGAAGTGGAAATTCGATGGATGAAAGCAGATCAAAATCCACATTTACAACGTCTCGGTTGCAAATTTGTGAAACAAAAAGCTGATGATATACAGCTCATTAAAAAACTTCAAGACTTTTTGGGGTTTAATGATTAGACTTGTCTGAAAAGAATTCCCAGGGGGCGTTGCCCCTAGGAATTCTATTTTAGGGTGCATATCCTACAATCATGAACCATTAACGTGTTCATAAACAACTTCTCCTCCTATCAAAGTACACTTGACTGTTCCTTTGAATTTCCATCCCAAGAACGGTGAATTATGTCCCAAACTGTGCATATTTTCTTCTTTTAATACCCAAGACTCTTTTGGATCAAATATACAGATATCAGCCGCGCTGCCTACTGCTAAAGTCCCCGCTTCTATACCTAAAATTTGAGCAGGTTTATATGTCACATAGCCTAGCATGGTCATGAAATCTATTTTCATTTCTTCGGCAAGGCGCAAGGTAAGGGGTAATAATGTATCTAAGCCAGAAATGCCTGGAGATGTCATGGCAAATGGGCTCATTTTTGCTTCAGCATCATGTGGTTGATGATCAGAACAAATCGCTTTTATATATCCATCTCGCAAGCCTTCACGTAAGGCATTCTTATCATTTTGACTACGTAAAGGCGGATAAACATGACAACTACTGTTATAGTCTTGAATATCTTCATCACTTAAAAATAAGTGATGAGCACTGACATCAGCGGTGATAGGAAGTCCATTCATTTGGGCATCTTTTATCATTTTTACCCCACGAGCACTAGAAATCTGACAAAAATGTGCATGCACGTTTGTCATTTCTATTAATAATAAATCTCTGGCAATTTCTATCGTTTCTGTTGCTTCTGGAATACCTATCAAACCTAATCGAATACTAATTTCACCTTCATGGATACACCCTTCTCGCCCTAACCAAGGTTCTTGGGGCTGTAAAAAAACGGTCATATCACAATTAGCCGCGTATTCCAGTGCATGAGAAAAAATATCGGTTTTGATGATAGAGTGCACATTACTCACGCCAACACAGCCTGCTTCTTTCAAAATGCCCATTTCTGTTAAATGTTCACCTTTTAAGCCTTGAGTCAA
>DAOVTJ010000125.1 GCA_030633165.1 Thiomargarita sp.
CTGGAAAGGGGTGCCGATAAACCATCTCACGGGGTAAACCTAATTCTGTGCCAATTTTACGCACTTCATCTTTAAATAATTCTCGTAAAGGTTCTAGCAATTTAAGGTGCATTTTTTCATGTAAACCACGGACATTATGGTGAGATTTGATGACATGGGCTTTACCTGATTTTGTACCCGCAGATTCTATAACATCTGGGTAAATTGTGCCTTGTGCTAGCCAAACCGCATTAGTGAGTTTGGCTGCTTCTTCTTCAAAGATATCAATAAATAAATTACCTATGATTTTGCGTTTTTTCTCAGGATCAGTATTTCCCTTTAAAGCATTTAAAAAACGCTTTTCGGCATCAACACGTATCACGTGTACGCCTAAATGTTGTGCAAAAGTTGCCATGACTTGATCGGATTCATGTAGACGTAATAAGCCATTATCAACAAAGACACAAGTCAGTTGTTTTCCTATTGCACGATGTAATAAGGCTGCGACGACTGAAGAATCTACACCGCCTGATAAAGCTAATAGTACTTGATCTTTACCCACATCTGCGCGAATTCGTTCAATACTGTCTTCTATAATATTAGCAGGTGTCCATAATGCATCGCAACAACAGATCTCATACACAAAACGGTGCAAAATTTGAGCACCTTGCAAAGTATGAGTTACTTCAGGGTGAAATTGTATGCCATAAAAATGGCGTGTTTCATCAGCTATGCCAGCAAAAGGGGTATTGTCAGTTGAGGCAATGTCTTTAAAACCTGGGGGTAATTCGGTGACCTGATCACCGTGACTCATCCAAACATCTAATAAGTGTTTACCGTCAGAATTGATATGATCTTTCATATCATAAATTAATTGTGAATGACTTTGCACTTGCACTTGGGCATAACCATATTCACGTAAATTTGCCCCTTCAACTTTACCGCCAAGTTGTAATGCCATGATATGCATGCCGTAACAAATGCCTAGAACAGGGACATCTAGCGTAAAAACACAATCTGGTACGCGATAATTGACTTCAATCACAGATTCTGGACTACCCGATAGGATAATGCCTTGGGGATTAAAATCATAAATCGCTTGTTTTTCAATAGTATGGCTGTGAATCTCACAAAAAATACCACATTCACGCAAACGACGTGCTATCAGTTGTGTATATTGAGAACCAAAATCAAGGATAAGGATTCGATGTGCATGGATATTTTGCATGGTTTAATATTTATTATTAAGTTGAGGTTGGGCATATCCCCCTAATGGCCATTCCATACTACTTTCGTATGTATCTGGGATCAGTGTTGGGAGATAGTTAAGAAATGCAAAAATGCTGATTAGTATTGCTGGAAAAGCAAGCGCTAGAATAACAGTTATTAGTATGGATTGGATTTTTTCCTTGCTAGCATTGATATTTTGAATAGTAATCATAAGCTGTTTTCCTATCTAGGTGCTATAATGATACTATAAATTTTATAGTCTTTTCAATATAACTTGACAGTTTAGCCACTAACTCGTATCATTAGCCCCTTTTTATGAGTGTTGGAGTAGTTTGCTAATGAAAACCTTTAGTGCCAAACCTCAAACAGTTAAGCATCAGTGGTTTGTTATTGATGCTCAAAATCTTGTTTTAGGGCGGCTTGCCACCGAAATCGCCAGACGTTTACGGGGCAAACATAAACCAGAATATACGCCACATATTGATACAGGCGATTATATTGTGGTAATTAATGCGGAAAAAATACGTGTTACTGGTCGAAAAGAAACGAATAAAATGTATTATCGTCATAGTGGTTATCCAGGTGGACTAAAATCAATATCACTTGATAAACTAAGAGTTAAGGCACCAGAACGAATTATTGAGTTTGCTGTAAAGGGGATGTTGCCAAAAGGACCACTAGGTCGTGATATGTTTCGTAAATTAAATGTTTATGCTGGCACAGCACATAAACACGAAGCTCAACAACCAATCCCATTGACTTTAAAGTAGTAAAACATTTATTATGGAACAATATTATGGTACTGGGCGGCGTAAAAGCTCTGCTGCCCGTGTGTTTATTAGACCAGGTCAAGGTAGAATTATTGTAAATAAACGTCCACTTGATGAATTTTTTGGTCGTGAAACTGCACGCATGGTTGTACGTCAACCCTTGAAGGTGGTAGATAGGTTAGATACTTTTGATATTTATGCCACGGTGAAAGGCGGTGGTAATACTGGACAAGCAGGTGCTATTCGGCATGGCTTGACTCGTGCTTTGATTATATATGATGAAAGTTTTCGCGTGCCTTTGCGTAAAGCGGGATTTGTTACCCGTGATGATCGTGAAGTTGAACGTAAGAAAGTTGGTTTACATAAAGCACGTAAACGTCCACAATACTCAAAACGTTAAGTTATCAGTTATCAGCAAATCTGCTGATAACTCGTCACTACATTGGGAAATCGTTCAACGGTAGGACTATGGACTCTGACTCCATCAATCCAGGTTCAAATCCTGGTTTCCCAGCCATTTCTTCTCTTTAAAAAGATGGCGAATTTTAACACTCACCTCTTCGTAGCCACAACTGTTAGCGGGGCGCTTGCTATTGGTTTTGTCATTAGCGATTTAGCGACCATCAAAATGGCTGTTTTCTATTGGCTACTGGGCACTTTGGGCGGAATTTTGCCTGATATAGATGCGCCGATTTCTATTCCCTCCCGACTTTTATTTTCTAGCTTGGGGATCTTTTTAGCTACTCTGTTTGTTTTTAATCAATTCAATACTATTTTTTGGGCTGATTTAGTTTTTTTATGGCTAATGATTTCTCTCTGTGTTCGTTATGGCTTATCTAAACTTTTTGCTCTCTTCACTATTCATCGCGGCAATTGTCATTCTATTTTGGCAGCTTTGTTTTTTGGTTTTCTAGCTGTTGTCATCGCTCATCATTTATTACACCTCAGTAATGTATTGGCTTGGTTTGCTGGTATTTTTATGATGGGGGGTTATCTCATACATTTGCTATTAGATGAGTTGTATAGTGTTGATCTGTCAAATATGACACTTAAAAGGTCTTTTGGGACTGCTTTAAAAATTGCTAGCTTCCGCCATAAATTCTCAACGATTTTGTTATTATTGGCAACATTGGGCGTTTTCCAACTGACGCCTAGTCTTAATCAAATTATTAAACAGCTTTTACTCTAAAGAGGAATGACTATGCCCCAAATTGTCATCATTGGTTCGGGATTTGGTGGACTGACTGCGGTGAGAACCTTACGCAAGTTGGGCTGTCATGATCCCATTACTTTAATTTCACCGCGCCCTGTCTTGTTTTATTTTTCTAGTTTGATTTGGGTACCTGCCGGATTACGAACAGAAGAAGATTTAACTATACCGTTAGATAATTTCTTTAAACGTCATGATGTGAAATATCATCAGGGTACTGTGACTGGCTTAGATCCAGAGAGTCGCCAGATACAAACTGATAATGGAACAGTCGATTTTGATAGTTTGATTATCGCATCAGGTGGACGTTTTATTAAAAAGTTACCTGGTATAGAACATGTTTACACACCGTGTGAAGGTTATCCGCCAACAAAAGCATATAGTGATCGTTTAGCTGTGCTTGAAGGAGGGACGTTGGCTTTTGGCTTTAGTGGTAATCCTAAAGAACCCACTGCTATGCGTGGTGGTCCTATGTTTGAATTTCTATTTGGTATTGATACTTTATTACGACAACAAAATCGTCGGGATAAATTTGATTTAGTTTTTTTTAGTCCTGCTGCTGAACCTGGTAAACGTTTAGGTGAAAATGCTGTTAAAGCGTTGTTGGGTGAGATGAAGAAATACAATATTCGTATGCATTTAGGGCATAAAATGAAGGGTTTTAGTGTCGGCGCTGTGCATACTGAAGGCGGTGATATTCAAAGTGATTTGACTCTATTTATGCCAGGTATGACAGGACCAGCTTGGGCTGCACATAGTGGTTTACAGCTTTCAGAAGGGGGATTATTTAAAGGTGATGCTCACTGTCATGTGCCTGGATTTAAAGGTATTTATGTTGTTGGTGATAGTGGGAGTTTAGCAGGTCCAAATTGGATGCCTAAGCAAGCTCACATGGCGGATTTACAAGGTGAAGCGGCTGCTAAAAATCTATTAGCAGAGCAAAAAGGGCAAAAAGCTGAACATGGTTTTAAAACCGAATTGATTTGTATTGTTGATACACTTGAACAAGGCATGTTGGTTTATCGTAGTCCAACACGGACGATGTTGATGCCTAAATTGAGAATCTTTAATTGGGCTAAACGGTTTTTTGAATGGTTTTATTTACGAGCTTATCGTTAATATGACAGAGTTGGCATTTTTATTTTGTTTACTCTTTTTCAGTATGCAAGGTTAATTGCCATAATAATTAGAAAAAATAAAAGCTTAAATCTCATTCTTTTGATTTGGCACTGATATTGCAATTATTAACTTCATAAACTTTCTAATAATCTAGATTACTATTATGAAAATTTTTGAAGATGATGACCTATTTACAATTGATGAATTAAAAGATGTCACTGAAATTTTTCCTTGGGATTTAAAAGATGTGATGGAAAAACCGCAGCTTCCGCTGTTAGTTGATATACGTGATTCTAATGAATTTGATGCCTTACATATTAAAGGTTCGCTGAATATACCTCGAAATATTTTGGAAAATGCTTGTGATGAGACGGTGCCGAAACTTGTGACAGCGCGGAATAAGAAAGTTATTATGATTTGCCAATCTGGTTATCGTAGTGTTCGCGCTGCTTATGTGATGAAACAGTGGGGGTTTCAATCTGTTAAGTCCTTAAAAACAGGGGTCAAAGGTTGGAATGATTATGAACTGCCATTACATGATCATCATGGAGAGACTATAGATGGTGATATAGCTGCTGTTTTGTTAGGACCCAATTCTTCAAGTACTGTTTAGATTATATTCTCGTTCTAAAAATAGGTGGAACGAGTAATATTATTTTTCTCAAAAACTACAATGGGTACGTCTTACGTACCAATTTGAGCACAAAATGTGCGTAGGACGCATCCTAGATGCGTCTTACGCACCAATTTGTGCCCAAAAGGTATGTAGGGTATATCCTACATGACATTTGTCATGTAGGATACGTCTTACATACCAATTTCACTCCAAAAAATGTGTGTAGAACGCACCCTACACCGACCCACCGCTATTCTTCAATACCAAATGCTAGCTACTTTACCCTTATTAAAAGATTCTGATTTTCCTCTTCTCAAACGGACTACCTTGGATACTTTACAAGTCAATTTGGGGTATATGTGTAATCAACAATGTCTTCATTGTCATGTCAATGCGGGTCCTAAGCGTACTGAAATTATGACATTGGAGACTTGTAAGCAAATATTAAGTTATCTTAGGATGACTTCTTCTATTAAAACCCTAGATTTGACGGGGGGAGCACCTGAATTAAATCCAAATTTTCGATATTTGGTGACAGCCGCTAAAGAAGAAGGTTTGAATATTATTGATCGGTGTAATCTCACCATTTTGTCAGAACAACCCGATTTAGCCGAATTTTTGGCAAAACAAAAAGTAGAAATTATCGCCTCTTTGCCATGTTATTTAGAAGAAAATGTTGATAAACAACGGGGTAAAGGCACATTTAAAGAGAGTATCACTGGTTTACAGCAACTGAATGCTTTAGGTTATGGGACAGATTTGGCATTGAATTTGGTGTTCAATCCACAAGGACCCAATTTACCTGCCTCTCAAGTCGTTTTAGAAGCCGATTATAAGAAATTTTTAAAAGATAAATATGATATTGTCTTCAATCAATTATATACAATTTGTAATATGCCCATACAACGTTTTGGTAGTTCTTTAATAACAAAAGGGCAATTTCAGAATTACATGCAATTGTTACGTGATGCGCATAGTGATGAAAATTTAAAAACGGTGATGTGTCGTAATTTAATTAGTATTGATTGGCAAGGTTATGTGTATGATTGCGATTTTAACCAGATGTTAGGCTTACCTTTACATTTGAAGATACCCATACAACGACATATTTATGAATTAATTAATGTGAATTTAGAGGGCAATCCGATTACGGTTGCACAGCATTGTTATGGTTGTACGGCGGGACAGGGCAGTAGTTGTGGTGGTGCATTGTCTTGATTCTTTCTATTATCATTCCTGTCTTAAATGAGCAAGCGGTTATTGTAGAGACTTTGCAAATTTTGCAAGCTTTGCGTAAAAATGGGCATGAAGTGATTCTTGTTGATGGTGGTAGTACTGATAATACATTAGATTTAGCCATTCCTTTAGTCGATCAGGTTTTGCACAGTGAACGAGGACGGGCACGACAAATGAATATCGGTGCACAATATGCCAAAAATGACATATTTCTATTTTTACATGCTGATACTCATTTACCTGATCAAGCAGATGTTTTGATAATCAAAGAATTAGCAGAAAAACAGCAATGGGGTAGATTTGATGTATGTCTTTCAGGACAGAATTGGCGTTTACGTGTAGTAGAACGTTTAATGAATTGGCGGTCATGTCTAACAGGCATCGCTACAGGCGATCAGGCTATTTTTATGCGACGTCTTTTATACACCAAAGTGGCGGGTTTTCCTGAAATTCCTTTAATGGAAGACATTGCGATTAGTCAACATTTGAAACAATTTAGTCGTCCTTTATGCATTAAAACACCGTTAATGACTTCTAGCCGTCGGTGGGAAGAACGAGGAATTGAACGAACTATTTTATTAATGTGGGGTTTACGTTTGGCTTATGCTTTGGGTGTGAGTCCTGAAATTTTAAAGAAATTCTATTGAAAATAGGGCGTTTTTAGTTCATAATGGCCTTATTTATTGAATAGGTCTCTAATTTCTTTCATTTCAGAGGTAAAAATTTCTCAATGACTCCCCTATTACAAACCTTACTCAGTTCACTATTAGAAAGCCCGATAGCAGAAAAAACTGCGGGCAAAGCACTTTCAATCGTAAAATCACATTTCACATTTTCCGCCGAAGAAATCACTAAAGCGTATCAAAAAGGCTACGGTGAGACGATTGATGCAATTTGCATCGGATGTTCTGCACCAAATTTCATGCAAAGGTTCTTTATTTCTAAAATTACCACAGAATTTTCGGATAAGATTGATCCGCATTATTTACAACCTTTTGCTCAAAAACAAGGCTTTTCAAGCCAAGAATTGACTGATTTTCGCAAAAAAACGGAAAAATCACTCAAAAATTTGGCTAAAAACAAGCTTTTTCAGGTTGAACGCATCACTGATGCTGATTTATCGGCATTAATCTCGTTGAGA
>DAOVTJ010000089.1 GCA_030633165.1 Thiomargarita sp.
ACGGAATATTACATAAACCTGCATATCGTGAAAAATATGCCTTAAATCTCAAAAGAGAATTGCCACGTTTACCCATGATAGAGGATTTTTGGGGATTTTCAAAAGCAGGTGAAAAATTAGCAGATTTACATCTTAATTATGAAGACAAAGAACCTTATGATCTAAAAATCATTGAAAATCCCAAAGTGCCATTTTCTTTGAAAGTTGACAAAATGAAGCTGTCTAAAGACAAAACTAAGCTGATTTATAACGATTTTCTCACTTTAGAGGGCATTCCTAAAGAGGTTTTTGAGTATAAATTGGGTAATCGTTCTGCACTTCATTGGATAATTGACCAGTATAAGGTGAAAAAAGATAAAAGAAGTGGGATTGTTAATGATCCTAATCGAGAAGATGATACCCGCTATATTTTAGAATTGATAAAAAAAATCATCACCGTTAGTTTAGAAACTGTGAAAATTGTTGAGGGATTATAGAAAAATTAGCTGATTTGAAAAATGAATCTATCACACTGTCATCTTTTAGTATTCGAGGAGAAAGTCTCCTCGAATAGATTGGTCATTTCAGGCGTTCAATTCCCATCGCTTTCAGAACATATTTCTCATATAAGGGTTCTGAAGTACCATTTTTCATTTTACGCAAGAAATATTTTTCAAATGCGATTTTTGCAATATGTACCCATTTTCCTTTTTTAAACCATGTCATATTACGAGGTGGAATTTGTGGTATCGCGACAAAAGCAGCACCAGTATCTCCCATATCTGCTAGACAAATCGCATTCCATGTTCCTGTTGTAGTTGGTGCGTTGCCCTTGATTTCACTGGATATATTTTGCACAATGGCTGTTACCATACTCTCAATCATATAACCCGTTTTCGGTGTGCCCGTGGGGACAGGTGTTGCTTCAACAGGGGGAATGGCAATACATACACCTGCTGCATAAATATTTGGATAGGTTTTATTACGCTGATACTCATCAACTGTTACAAATCCGCGTGGATTACACAATTTTTCGACATTTGCAACGGCATCAATGCCTTTAAAAGCAGGTAACATCATTGAATAATTAAAAGGAACTTCATGTTGTTTAATTACTTCACCTTGTTCATTGTGTTCATCAACAAACATTATTCCTTTTTCTACTTTAGCAATTTTAGCATTGCTAATCCATTTAATATGGCGGTTACGCAATTCCGATTCTAGCATGCTCTTAGAATCACCAACTCCCCCTAATCCCAAGTGACCAATATAGGGTTCACTGGTGATAAATGTCATTGGGACTTTATCACGACATTTTGCTTTACACAGGGCAGTATCTACAATTGTTACATACTCATAAGCTGGACCAAAACAGCTCGCCCCCTGAGCAGCCCCAATCACAACAGGACCAGGATTTTCCAGCAATTCTTGATAACCTTCGTAAGCCTTTTCCGCATGACCTAAGGTGCAAATCGAATGCGTAAATCCATCAGGTCCTAATCCAGGGACTTCATCAAAAGCTAATTTCGGTCCTGTGGTAATCAAAAGATAATCGTATTCAATAATTTCATCATTTGCCAATATGATACGATTATTATTAGCCTCAATTTTGCTAACTTTTTGAGCAATGAAATTTATTTTCTTGCGTTGAACTGCTGGTGCAATTGGAAAAGAAATATCCTGACGATTACGCCAACCCACACCGACCCAAGGATTAGAAGGGACAAAATGAAAATCCTCTGAGGCGTTAATGAGAGTTACCTCATGGTCTTTTCCCAATTCTGCTTTCATTTCATAAGCAGCAGGCATACCACCCATGCCTGCTCCCAAGATAACAACATGTGCCATTTTAAATTCTCCACAATCTTATAGTGTGCATATTAGCATATACAATTTCACTACAAATTGAAAGTGAATTATTTTTTTCAATCTAAAATCCTAGTCAAAGTAATTCTCTAACCTGGCGAATCACAGGAGCTGTATTAGGTTTCACCCCACGCCATAAATAAAATGACTCAGCAGCTTGCTCTACTAACATACCTAAACCATCTAATGCAAATGCTGCACCTTGTTCTTTTGCCCATTGCAGAAAAGGGGTAACCTTACTGGCGTACATCATATCGTAACACCAGCCCTCTTTTGCCAATATCCCTTCAGGCAAGGGTGGTAATTCGCCTTGTAAACTTGAAGAAGTTCCATTAATAATCAAGTCATAGGATTCACCTTGTAAATCTTTATAAGAACGAGCGGTGATATTACCAAAATTAGCAAATAAATGAGACAAATGTTCTGCCTTAGACATGGTACGATTAGCAATGACACATTGTACTGGTTTAGCTTCTAATAAGAGTTCCAATACACCTCGTACTGCGCCACCCGCGCCAAGTATCAATACACGTTGCCCTTCAATTGGACAATTATTATTTTGGATTAAATCGCGGACTAAGCCCACCCCATCAGTATTTTCACCAATCCATCCTTTCTTAAACCATAAGGTATTAATAGCCCCAGCCCGTTCTGCTCGTTCACTACGCTGTTCTGCCAGTTTCCATGCGACTTGTTTAAACGGTACAGTAATATTTAAACCTTTTCCACCAGAGGCTTGAAATGTTTGCACAGCTCGCTCAAAATCACCGTCTTGAGTCCCCACCAAAATGGCTTTATAGTCTAAAACTTGCCCAGTTTGTTGTGCAAAAGCGGTATGAATTAAAGGAGATTTACTGTGAGCAATAGGATGACCCATCACCGCATAATGATCAATATTACTCATCATTTTAACCGTGCTGCTATCCGCATTCGCAAAGCATTAAGCTTAATAAAGCCTCCCGCATCTTTTTGATTATACGCCCCTTCATCATCTTCAAAAGTGACGATGTTCGTATCAAATAAACTATCACTTTCTGATACACGCCCAGTAATAATGACATTACCCTTATAAAGATTCAAACGAACTTTGCCATTGACAGTAAACTGTGATTCATCAATCAATTTTTGTAATAATTCACGTTCAGGGCTCCACCAATAGCCGTTATAAATTAAACTAGCATAACGAGGCATTAACTCATCTTTTAAATGAGCGACTTCGCGATCTAAAGTAATAGACTCAATTGCACGATGGGCTTTAAGCATCACTGTACCCCCTGGGGTTTCATAACAACCACGTGATTTCATACCAACATAACGGTTTTCGACTAAATCAAGTCGTCCAATACCATTTTCACCCGCGATTTTATTTAAAGTTGTCAATACTTGAGCGGGTGTCATCATTTGATCGTTGATAGCCACAATATCGCCTTTAGCAAAAACTAATTCTAAAGTGGTCACTTTATCTGGTGCTTTATCAAGAGAAACCGTCCAACGCCACATATCTTCTTCTGGCTCAGCCCAAGGATCTTCAAGAATACCACCTTCATAAGAAATATGGAGCAAATTAGCATCCATTGAATAAGGAGACTGTTTACCCCGCTTCATTTCGATAGGAATCGCATGCTGTTTAGCATAACTTACAAGTTTTTCACGTGAATTCAAATCCCATTCACGCCACGGTGCAATGACTTTAATATCTGGATTAAGCGCATAAGCTCCCAATTCAAAACGGACTTGATCATTACCTTTTCCAGTTGCACCATGTGAGATGGCATCTGCCCCTGTTTTTTCAGCAATATCAACTAAATATTTAGCAATCAAAGGACGTGCTATCGAAGTACCTAATAAATATTCGCCTTCATAAATCGTATTAGCACGAAACATAGGAAAAACATAATCACGTACATATTCTTCACGTAAGTCTTCAATAAAAATTTCCTTAATACCAAAGGCTTCAGCTTTAGCTCTAGCGGGTTCAACTTCTTCGCCTTGACCAATATCAGCAGTAAAAGTAACCACTTCACACTGGTATTCATCTTGTAACCATTTAAGAATGATAGAAGTATCAAGACCACCAGAATAAGCTAGCACAACTTTATTCATCATAATTATGTTGACATTTTGGGTTTAAATATTTTATTATATTAGAATTTAAACACTAATACAACGAATTTTAGACAGAAGAAAATCAAAGGAGTAATTCATGAATCAGCAAAGCAAGCTAAAAATGCCCTTTATTTTAAGTCAATTACAATTAGAATTATTAAAATTATATGCTAATGATATTTCTGAAGAGCAATTATTTGAAATAAAATTATTGTTGGCTAATTTTTTTGCTAAAGAAGCCAGTGATGAAATGGATAAATTTTGGGAAACAGAAAATTTAACCCAAGAAACCATGATAGAATGGACTAATGAACATTACCGAGCCAATAAAAATTGTACTTGATACCAATATATTAATAGCTATTATTGGTCGCAAATCGACATTTAGATGGATTTTTGACAAAATTATTGCTGGAAAATTTATTTTATGTTTTTCAAATGAAATTTTATTTGAATATCACGAAATTTTAGAAAGAAAAAGCACGAAAAAAATCGCTTATAACCTAATTCAGTTTCTTACAGTTCATCCATTTGTTATTAAAACAGATATTTTTTATTAATTTCTGAAGATGAAGATGATAATAAATTTGTGGATTGCGCAATAGCAAGCAATGCTATTTGCTTAGTTTCTAATGATAAACATTTTAAAATATTGAAAACTATAGAATTTCCTAAAGTAAATATCTTAACTTTAGCCGAATTTTCACTGCAATTTAAATCATAAACTAAGAGATAAATATGCTTAATAATAAAAAAATTATTGTCGTCATGCCTGCTTATAATGCAGAACGTACCTTACAACGTACTTATGACGAAATCCCTCACGATATTGTTGATGAAGTCATTCTTGTTGATGATAAAAGTGTTGATGCCACCGCTCAAGTTTCAAAATCATTAGGTATTTTAACAATTGTACATACTGAAAATTTAGGATATGGCGGGAATCAAAAGACTTGTTATAAAACCGCTTTGCAAAATGGTGCAGATATTGTTATCATGTTGCATCCTGATTATCAGTATACGCCAAAATTGATTACGGCAATCGCGTCGTTAATTTCAGAAGGGTTATTTGATTGTGTTTTAGGTTCTCGAATATTAGGTGAGGGAGCTTTAAAAGGAGGGATGCCTCTTTATAAATATATAGCAAACCGCTTCTTAACACTTTATCAAAATATCTTAATACGTCATAAATTATCTGAATATCACACGGGTTATCGGGCTTTTTCTAGAGAAATTTTGGAGACATTACCTTTAGATAATAATTCCAATGATTTTATTTTTGATAATCAAATGTTGTTACAGATTCTTTATGCCAATTTTACAATTGGTGAAATCACCTGTCCAACGCGATATTTTAAAGAAGCATCCTCTATCAATTTGGTTAGAGCCACTAAATATGGTCTTGAAGTCCTCCTCACAACCTTAAAATATGTCTTGCATCGGTGGAATATTTTGTCTTCTCCTCTTTTTAGTCCACTTGATAAGGGCTAATCATGATTTTACAAGATAAAATTATTTTAACAGGGGCTGCTGGTTTAGTTGGACAAAATTTGATTGTGCAACTCAAAAAAAAAGGCTATAACAACATTGTGGCTATTGATAAACATAGTTACAATTTGAATATCCTGAAAAAATTACATCCTGATGTTGAGACGATTTTGGCTGATCTTGCAGAAAGTGGAGAATGGCAAAATTCTTTTGCTGATGCTGATTGTTTATTTATGCTTCAAGCACAAATTACGGGCAAAAAGATGAGTTTATTTGTTCGTAATAATATTGAGTCAACAGAGCGTATTTTAGAAGCACTACATCAGCATCATGTCCCCTATATCATCCATATTAGCTCTTCTGTGGTAAATTCTGTGGCAGATGATGATTATACAAATACAAAAAAACGGCAAGAAAAATTAGTAAGTCGTTGTGGCATTAAACATTGTATTTTACGCCCCACATTGATGTTTGGCTGGTTTGATCCCAAACATCTTGGATGGTTATCGCGCTTTATGACATGGGTGCCAATATTTCCTATTCCAGGGCATGGACGATATATGCGTCAACCTTTATATAATAAAGATTTTTGTCAGATGATTATTCATTGTATGGAAAATAAACCCGAAAATGCGATTTATGACATTGTAGGGCATGAAAAAGTGGATTATATTGATATAATACGCACAATTAAAAAAGTCAAAAAAATAAAGACATTAATTATTAATATTCCTTATGGGTTGTTTTACGTTTTATTGAAAATATATGCCATTTTTAGCAATAAACCGCCTTTTACAGCTTCTCAGTTAAAATCGTTGACAGCAGGTGACCATTTTAGCGGGGTTAATACCCAAAAAGTGTTTGGTATCACACAAACGCCATTTGAGAAGGCAATCTATGAGACCTTTTGCGATATTCGGTATAATAAAATTGTGTTAAAACGGTAAACTATGCGGGATCAGAAAAAAATTGCGGTCATCGGTGCGGGACCCATGGGCTTAGCTTGTGCTTATGAGCTATTAAAAAACAAGCATCAGGTGGATATTTATGAAAAAGATGATCGTATTGGCGGTATGTCTGCCTCTTTTAATTTAGATGGCATAAATATTGAACGTTATTACCATTTTATCTGTCGTACAGATACGCCTTTATTTGATTTACTCAAAGAGTTAAATATTTTTGAAGAACTCTGTTGGAAAAAAACGAAAATGGGTTTTTTTTACGATGGCGTACTCTATAAGTGGGGAAATCCTATTCACTTATTAACTTTTCCGAAACTAGATTTTATTTCTAAATTGCGTTATGCACTTCATGTGTTTTTTATAGGAAAAGTTAATAATTGGGATAAATTAGATCAACAGAATGCTATTTCTCATTTAAAAAAATGGGTGGGTTACAAAGCGTATACTTTATTATGGGAATGCTTATTTGAATATAAGTTTTATGAGTATAAAGAGAATATTTCCGCGGCATGGATTGGGACACGTATCAAGCGCGTCGCTAAATCCAGAACTAACATTTTTACGGAACAGTTAGGATATTTAAAAGGCGGTTCAGATACCCTACTCTGCGCCCTGGGAAACCGTATTCTTGCTATGCACGGTAATATTTATCTCAATACTGGTGTTGAAGAAGTCACGACAATCAATAATCATGTTCAAGCCATTATTGTTAATGGTGAAAAACGTTTTTACGATCATGTTGTTTCTACTATTCCATTGCCTTTTGTAACACGTTTGGTACCTGATTTATCTGTCAAAATCATTGAAAAAATTAAAGGAATAGCCAATTGTAGCGTGGTTTGTGTGATACTAAAACTGCGCAAAGCATTGACAGAAAATTTTTGGCTTAATATTAATGATCCTGAAATGGAAATACCTGGATTAATAGAATATAGTAATCTAAATCCTATTACAGAAGACAGTATTATCTATGTTCCTTTTTATATGCCTAAAACCCATGCTAAATATACACAAGATAATGCCTTATTTATCGAAGAAGTGTTGAGTTATTTAAATCGTATTAATCCAGCATTTACCAAAGAATGGGTATTAGCTGCCCATGCTTCTCGCTATGAATTTGCACAGCCAATATGCTCTCCTAATTTTTATCAGCAATTACCCCCAATAGAAACTGATATAAAAGGGTTTATAATGGCGGATACTTCAAGCTATTATCCAGAAGATCGTGGAATTTCTGAAAGTATTAAAATGGGTCAACAATTAGCACAAATTATAGAAAATTGATAATGTTTCATGTTAGAACAAGCGAACAAAATTTATTTTATCTAAAATTATGTACCATTGCCTTAGTTATTTTTGGCACAAAGCTTTGGGTTATTCATAATTTTGGTAGCCCTGTCCCTTTTTGGGATCAATGGAATGGTGAAGCAGCCAATTTATTGTTACCTTGGTTAAAGGGTACTTTGACATTTAGCGATTTATTTGCAGCACATAATGAGCACAGAATTGTTTTCACACGCCTATTGAGCCTCAGTCTATTTATTTTAAATGACAGGCAGTGGGATCCTCTATTGGGGATGGTTATCAATGCCTTTTTTTCTACTGTCACTGCGGTGATGTTGGTTATTGTTTTAAACAACTTCTTAGGTAAAACCGTTCAAAATTCTATATTATTCACAGTTACCTTGTTGTGGGCTATTCCATACGCTGCAGAAAATACATTATCAAGTTTTCAATCACAGTTTTACTTCCTCTTGTTATTTACCTTAATAGCCTTGTGGGGATTACTTTATGATAATTTCAGTTTAAAGTGGTGGATAGGTGTTTTATTTGCACTGGCTGCTGTGTTTACAGGCGCTTCAGGTTTTTTTATTTTACTCGTTTTTCTTGTTATTCAACTGTATTTAATTGTGATTGATGTTGGTAATAGAAAATCTCATTTACCCACATTATTTATCAGTCTTGGTATCATCACTCTCGCCCTGATATTAATTGTTAGAGTGCCCGCTCATGACGTCCTTATTGCCAAAAGTGTTAGTGAATTTATGCTGACTTTTGGTCAAGCCTTAGCATGGCCTTGGATAAAAAATCCCTGGATCAGTTTACTGCTTTATTTGCCATTTTTATCTTTTGTCATAAAAATATTATGGCAAAGTAAAAAACCGTCAAAAGGTGAATTATTTGTATTGGCTTTGGGAGGGTGGGTGATATTACAAGTGCTTGCTATGGCATACGCCCGTGGTGCAGGCGGTGCCTTACCACAGTCAAGATATATGGATATCCTGGCTTTGGGTGTCTTAGTGAATTTGTTATCTATTCATTTTCTTGTCCAAACTGGGTTGACTTGTTTCTGGCATTTTATCATTATAATTGGACTTTTGAGTCTAGAATTCACCATGTTGTGGCCAACCATGCAACAGAAACAGACGCAAAGCATTGAAAAATTAACAAATACCCGTGAATTTCTTCGCACCGGTGAGTTACATCTGCTACAAAAAAAACCTCTTATTTATCCCCAAATAAATATTTTGGCAAATTTATTAGCCAACCCTCAATTACGCGAGATTTTACCACATCGTCTTACTGTCGCACCATTACTTCAATCTCATGAAAAATCAGAATTTATTATTGATGGTTTTTATCCCAGCATGACTAAAGATCAATATAAAAACGAAAAAACTTTAGGGTCTTTTAATCGCTTAGGCTCTTCTGCAGTTGGGCATTTTGAAAGTGAACTAATGACACTAAAACACGGTTTTATGGAAATTCAGGTGGCAGGGTACTTAGGCGAAAAAGGCTTGGCTTTAATACTTATGGTAGAGGGACAATCTGCCCCTATTATCATCACACCACCAAATATTGCGGGAGAAAATTGGGTATCTTGTTATGTACGCACACCTAAGCAGCCTTTTAAGATTGTTGCAATTGATAATCGTCCTGATAGTTGGTTTGCATTTGCAATGCCTAGAAGTCTAGGAACTTTGTCTTTTCTAAGTATTATGTTGCTTGAGCAGGCAGTTGTATTTCTATTTATTGGCTTTTCGGTATTATTTATATTGTTTTGTCAAAAAGTATTATGCACATAATTTAACAGGATGTGCTTTTTAAAGTACTAAAGCACAAGTTTTCTTATATCTTCAGGAAACAAAGTTAATTTTGAATTCAGTGCAAATTTTTGACCTCTTTTACCAAATTCACCTTTGTCCTGTACAAAGGTGTAATCAAAAAAATGTAGATTATTCCCACTGCGCCAAATCAGCCCTAATAATCCGAAGCCTTTGCATCAAGGCTTCTCTCTGGATATTAAACCAAATCATACCCCCAGTTATAATTCCTCCCAATACCATTAATACTATTGCCTTGCTAAGACGATCTTCTGGATAAAAATCAATGAGTTGTCCCAATACATTGAATATTAGAAAAAGGGTGCCAATATAAAGAAGTGGCAAAAGAGCAACAGCGTGCCAGGAAAGTTGGGGGGAATAAAGAGTGAGATCCTGAACCTGTACTATTTTTGTCGAAACATTGAGAGCGGGAAGATTTGGAGAAAGTATTCCATAAAAGCTGAGAAAGAGCAAGCCGAGCACAGCTGTACCTATAAAAAGGGTTTGGGCACCGGATGTG
>DAOVTJ010000237.1 GCA_030633165.1 Thiomargarita sp.
GAAAAAAAATCGGCTGGGAACATGAACCATTTGTTATACCCGATGAAGTTTATCAGGGTTGGGATGCCAAAGTTAAAGGCGCACGGCTTGAGGAAGAGTGGACTGAAAAATTATCGGCTTTTGAGGCGGCTTATCCTGATCTAGCAGCGGAGTTGAAACGTCGCTTAAACGGTGATTTACCTGAAGATTTCTTGGAAAAAGCGAATAGTTTTATTTCTAGTGTAGATGCTAAGCAAGCAAAAATAGCCTCTCGTAAGGCTTCACAAAATGCTTTGAATGGTTTAGGACCTTTGTTACCTGAATTTTTAGGTGGTTCGGCAGATTTGGCAGGGTCTAATCTCACAATTTGGTCTGGTAGCAAGAATATCAAAGATCATGCCGATGGTAATTATATTAATTACGGTGTACGTGAATTTGCGATGTCTGCTATTATGAATGGGATTAGCTTGCATGGCGGCTTTATACCTTATGGTGCAACTTTCTTGATTTTTTCTGAATATGCTCGAAATGCATTACGCATGGCTGCATTGATGAAAATTCGTTCGATTTTTGTTTATACGCATGATTCTATTGGTTTAGGAGAAGATGGTCCGACTCATCAACCAGTTGAGCAAACGGCAACATTACGTTTAATTCCCAATATGTCAGTTTGGAGACCTTGTGATGCTGTAGAATCTGCTGTCTCTTGGAAAATGGCTATTAAACGCAAAGATGGACCAAGTTGTTTAATATTTTCACGTCAAGGCTTGCCACACCAAGAACGTACTGTGACACAATTAGAATTGGTTGAGCGTGGTGGTTATATTCTATCAGATTGTGAGGGTACACCGGATACAATTCTTATTGCGGCAGGCTCTGAAGTTGAACTTGCTATGGATGCTACTAAGCAATTGACTGAAAAAGGTAAAAAAATCCGTGTTGTGTCCATGCCTAATACAAATCTATTTGATGCTCAAGATGAGGCATATCGAGAGTCGGTGTTACCTTCTAATGTTATTGCACGGGTTGCGATAGAGGCTGGTGTGACAGATGGTTGGGTCAAATATGTTGGTTTGCAGGGTAAGGTGATAGGTATTAATCGTTTTGGTGAATCTGCTCCTGCTAATGATCTTTTCAAAATGTTTGGTTTTACAGTAGATAATGTTATTCAAACAGTAGAAGCTATTCTTTAAATTTTGGAGACAATTTGATGGCAATAAAAGTAGCAATTAATGGCTATGGTCGTATTGGTCGTAATATTTTACGTGCTTTGTATGAGGCTGAACGGACGAATGAAATTTCAATAGTCGCTCTTAATGATTTAGGTGATGCCAATACTAATGTTCATTTGACTAAATATGATACTGTACATGGTATTTTTAAAGCAGATGTGTCGTTAGATGGTGATAATATGGTGGTTAATGGCGACAAAATTCGTATTTTGGCAGAGCGTGATCCAACGAAATTACCTTGGGGAGAAATGGGTGTTGATGTGGTGTATGAAAGTACCGGTTTCTTTGCTAGTAAGGAAAAGGCAAGTGCTCATTTAAAGGCAGGCGCTAAAAAAGTCATTATTTCTGCACCAGGGGGTAAAGATGTTGATGCTACTATTGTTTATGGGGTAAACCATAATGTTCTCAAAGCTAGTGATACAGTGATTTCCAATGCGTCATGTACGACTAACTGTTTGGCACCGCTGGTAAAACCTTTGCATGAAAAAATTGGTTTTGTACATGGTTTGATGACAACTATTCATTCTTATACTAATGACCAAGTTTTAACTGATGTTTATCAAAAAGATTTACGTCGTGCCCGTTCTGCAACTCAATCTATGATTCCTACTAAGACTGGTGCTGCGGTAGCTGTTGGTTTGGTATTACCAGAATTGAATGGAAAATTAGATGGTTTTGCAATACGTGTCCCAACAATCAATGTCTCAATTGTTGATTTAAGCTTTGTCGCAGCCCGTGAAACGAGCAAAGAAGAAATTGATACAATTTTGAAAGAGGCATCAGAAGGGTATTTAAAAGGTATATTGGCTTACAATGATGCACCATTGGTATCAATTGATTTCAATCATACTACTGTTTCTTCAACTTATGATTCAACTTTAACCAAGGTAACTGGTGGTACTTTGGTGAAAGTGTTGTCATGGTATGACAATGAGTTTGGTTTCTCTAATCGTATGTTAGATACAACAATGGCGTTAATGAACGCAAAGTAATTAGTTTAGAGGTGGGAGAAATCAAATATTTGTCTCCCACCCAACAGAAGGCTTTAAGAAGCTTTTCATTAAATTTGCTTGTCCTTATCAATTCTGCTCTTCCAATATCTGCATTATTATCTCAAAAAATCCTTCTATCCATACATTTTCAGGTTCCATAATTTTTTTAAGATATAAAAATGAAAAAATTGTTCACCGCTTGTTTGATCTTATTATCAAATATTCATGCCAGTTTCGCCGAAACAAATAATTGCTTACGTTGCCATCAGATGGAAACTTTAGCTTATCGTGATACTGTTACCAATCAAATTGTTAATTTATATGTTAGTCCACAGCATTATCAAAAATCTAATCATAAGCATTTAGAGTGTACAGAGTGTCATACAGCTGATTATAGCCCTTATCCACATCCTAAAAGTGTTAAACAAGAAAATTTATATTGTCTCGATTGTCATAAGAATGATATTCCTTATAGCTTTTCTAATATTGAGCATGAATTAAAGAATAGTGTACATGCTAAACAATTAAACTGTTTTTCTTGTCATGATCCCCACCAATTCAAGATTTCCAGGGTAGGAGATGATATTGGTCAAATTGTTCAGAATGATAATAAAATTTGCTTAAATTGTCATACATCACCAGATCATCAATGGTTACCTAATCCATTATTGCATTGGCGTTCTGTTCGTTGTATTGATTGTCATAACACTCATGAGATTTTACCTGCAAAAGAAAACGGCATTTTATGTGTAGAATGTCATTCTAAAAATGCGACTTTACTTTCTAGTTTGTATCAATATCGCTCACAAGAAGAAGTGCAAAAAACAGGTTGGTTTAATAAAGCAGTTTTTAATAAAGCCTATATTATTGGTTTGAGTCGCAATGAAACTATTGATTTATGGAGTTTAATAATTTTGTTTGCGACAATTGCGGGCTTATTTGCACATGGTTTGGGGCGTTTTTTGACACGAGGTAAGAAAAAATGAAAAAACTTTATTTATATCCGCTTTGGATACGTTTATGGCATTGGACTAATGCGGTGTTATTTATTATATTGATGATTTCTGGTGCTAGTTTGCATTATGGTAGCAGTGCCTTTGGAACTGTGTTATCTATTCATAATATAGCAGGTATTTTGTTGAGTATCATTTGGTTGCTATTTGTTATCGGAAATTTGATTTCTAATAATGGTAAACATTACAAGATTCGCTTTAAGGGACTTATAAGCCGTTTAATCAAACAATCTTATTATTATGGCTTTGGTATTTTTAAAGGTGA
>DAOVTJ010000090.1 GCA_030633165.1 Thiomargarita sp.
AGAACAACAAGATAGTGTCGCAAGCTTTTCAAATGGTAATATCCATTTACTCATTATTGCCGATGGCATGGGAGGACATAAAGGTGGACGCTTAGCATCAAAAATGGTTATTGAAACTGCACTTTTAGAATGGGAAAAATATGAACAAGGTGAGGCGGTGACTGTACCCAAAAAATTTTTGCAACATATTTGTGAGCAGGCACATTATAATTTTCAGGAATTAGGAAAAAAATATAATCTATCTCCACACAGTACTTGTGTTTTATTATACATTAATGACAAACAAGCATCGTGGACACACCTTGGTGATAGTCGTTTATATCATTATCGCAAAAAAAAATTATTACAACGCACTAAAGACCATTCAATGGTACAACTCTTAGTGGATTTAGGGCAAGTAAAAGAAGAAAACATGGCGACACATCCTGAACAAAGTCATTTACTCAAAGGATTAGGCGGAAACTTACCCTTCAAACCTGATTTTGCTCAAACCACCGTACATTCTGGTGATAGTTTTTTATTATGTAGTGATGGATTTTGGGAACATGTTTTAGTCCCTAATATGTCTAATACATTATTACAAACAGATATTCCTCTAAAGAAACGAGTTCAAAAATTACTTCAAGATGCTTTAGAAGCAGGCGGTTTTGAGGGAGATAATATTGCTATAGCTGTCGCTTCTTGTCATGAGAAAAAAACTGTTCATATAAAAACTTATTTTGTATTAGGTTTCATTATCATAGCTCTTTTGACTATCATTATATGGAATTACTAGCAACATCAATGATAAATTATTATTTATTGATATTAACAGAATATAAACGTAGTTTTTCAACATTATGAATATGAATAGTTTTGCCTTTCACGATAATCAAACCTACCTGACTGAGTTCACGTAAAATACGAGAAAACGTCTCTGCCTTAATAGATAAGCGTGAAGCAATGACATGTTTTGGAATTGGAAATTTCAGTTCATAATCATTTTGATTATCATCAGGGATTTGATAAAGCAAGTAATTGACCAAACGATAAGTTGCATTTTGTAAGGTCAAATTATCTATTTCATTAAGCCATAGATGCAAATATTTGCTCATATGAGACATAAGCCGCAAACAAGTTTCTGAAGAATCTTTGAGAATATTAATAAAAGTCTTATTATCAAAGCACAAAAGTGCACTATCACTAATAACCTGTGCAGTAACAGGATAATTCGAATTTGGCATAAACATGATAGCTTCAGCAAAAATTTGACCTGGTGAAATAATTTCAAATACTTTTTCCGAACCTTCCATAGAAAGACGGAGAAGTTTAATATAACCCTTTTTAACTAAAAAAAATTGTTCTGCATGTTGACCATGTTTAAATAGGTATTCCCCTTCTTCAAGCTGAATATAGCGCAAATTTTGTTTGATTATCGCGAATTGTTGGGTATTGAGTCCAGCAAATAAATAGAGTTGTCGTAGTTCATCATCAATTATTGATATATCAGGATAAGGTTGATATTGCATATTGAATAGGGGGAAGTTAAATTATAATTTTTGTTGTATATAAAAATATATTATAATATAATCATTTAATAATAAATTAAAGGATTATCTTAATGGATACAATTACTCAGACTTTCAGTCGTGATCACAGTCGTTGTGACAAATTATTTGCTCGAGCAGAGGAAAGTGTCGCCAAAAATAAATGGGCTGATGCTAGCACAGATGTGACCAAGTTTATAACAGCAATGGAACGACATTTTTCGATAGAAGAAGATATTTTATTTCCTGCCTTTCAAGAGCGCACGGGGCAAAGAGGTGGACCAACACGAATGATGCGAATGGAACATCAACAAATGCGTCAAGTTTTTGCCGAACTGCAAGAGTATCTCACACAACAAGATCGGGACCAATATTTAGGTTTATCTGAAACATTGTTAATGTTAATGCGGCAACACAATGCTAAAGAGGAGCAAATGCTCTATCCGATGACAGATAAAATGTTAAATGATGAGACGCCCTCTATTTGTAAGCAGATGGATGGAGATAAACAGTGAAAACTGTTCACAGTTTAGATGTTAGCCAGTTAGAACCTTGTGAACCTTTAGAGCGCATTTTAGCAACAATTCCAAGCTTGAAGGCAGGAGAATATCTACATGTACTACACCGTATGGAGCCTCATCCCCTTTATCCCATATTAACAAAAAAAGGTTATACGTGGCATACTCAAGCTGGACAGGATGTGCCCATTGAAATATATATATGGAATGAGAATGATACTGAGGCTGCACAAAAAGCCCATGAGAATATAAGATGAACACCGCTTTTCTTGCCTTAGACCAAACACCGCCTTTATCCGTTCCTCTACGTTTTTTTTTGACTGCACCACTATTTGGTTTATTAGCTAGTTTATTATTATTCTATGATGGTCCACAGCTTTTCATTAGCCGCTGGAGTCCTAATACGCTCGCATTGACTCATTTAGTGATGTTAGGATTTGTGACAATGGTCATGTTTGGTGCCTTGCAACAATTATTACCCATACTTGTCATTGCTCCACTCCCTCGCCCTACTCTTGTCAGCGCAACGCTTCATATTCTACTCACTTTGGGCACTTTGAGTTTAGCCGCTGGTTTTCTCATTAGTGCACCATGGATGATGCGTAGTGCTATCGTATTATTAGGATTAGCTTTTCTAGGTTTGATTAGTGTTTTAGCCTATTGCTTGATACCTTTGAAAGGAAAAAATCCCATTGTTACTGCTATGCGCGTCGCTATTAGCGCGTTAGCAGTAACAGCGGTGCTTGGGATTGGCTTGGGTATGCTATTTGCTTATCACATAGTCTTACCTTTTCCTACTGTTTTGACTGATTTACATTTAACTTGGGGTTTAATTGGTTGGGTTGGATTATTAATCATGGGCATCGCTTATCAAGTGGTGCCAATGTTTCAGATTACACCACATTATCCTACTGCTTTAACACCATGGTTTATTCCATTGATTTTTCTCTGTTTAGTCTTTTGGACACCGCTTTATATTTTAGCAGAGCTTAATAAAATTCCATCTATCATACCACAAATATTGGTAGGTTTTATGGGATTAGGATTAAGTGTATTTGCAATAGTCACACTCAAACTTCAAGCACAACGTTTACGATCTATACCTGATATAACCCTTAATTATTGGCGGATGGGCATGGTTTGTTTATTGTTAAGCGTTGTTTTATGGTTAATTAGCGTATTATCACCTGTTAAGACTTTATCGCCAATGCTTTTGGTGGTATTATTTATTGCAGGTTTCGTACTTTCTGTTATCCAAGGCATGTTGTATAAAATTGTCCCATTTTTGGTATGGCTTCATCTCCAAAATCAACAATTAGATGTTTTAACAGTCATCAAGGTAGTCAAAATCCCCAATATGAAGCAAATCATACCCGATAAGTTAGCACGTCGTCAATTTTGGGTGTATGTTTTTGCTCTTGGATTATTAATTGGAGCAGTGCTGTGGCCGTCAGCGTTGAGCCAGGCTGCGGGTATCGTTCTCTTTTGTTCATTTTTGCTACTGACTTATAACCTTTACAACGCAATATGGCTTTATGGCACAGTGAGTCGTCGCAATGCTGTCAATAAAACGTAAGCGGTGATTTATGAAATATAATTTAAAATTTAGCTTATTGAGTACATTAGTCCTTACATTTTGTTTAAATTTAAGCACATACGCAGTTACTCCATTTGAGTGGAAAATGACATTGCATTTTGCGGGAAAGCAACGAATGCTGACTCAAAAAATGTGCAAAGAAATCCTGTTTATTTATAAGGATATTAATGTTGAAGAAAATAAGCGTAGTCTTAACAAAACAGCACAGATTTTTGAGTTTACGCTTAAAGGTTTACAAAATGGTGAGAAAAGGTTGCATTTGGTCAAGATTACAAACTCTACCATTCTGCAACAACTTAACATCGTTACGACGCTGTGGAATACCTTTCATCAACATGTAGAGCAGGTCCTGATGGGGAATACCTCTAAAACACTACTAAAAAAGGTCGCTGACCAAAATATGCTGTTATTAATAGCAATGGACAAAGCGGTAAAATTGTATGAAAAGGAGGGACATTTTACTTTAGAAGCAAGTAGGTTACGAGTTATGAACTTAGCGGGCAAACAACGTATGTTGACGCAGAAGATGACAAAGGAGCTATTATTAATCGCAAATCATATCATGCCTGAAAAAAACCAAGCCAATCTTAAAAAAACAATGCGCCAATTTGAACGTATCTTAAATGGACTTTTAAATGGTGATTCTGAACTTGGTTTGCCACGTACCAAAAAGTTTGCTTTCCGTAATCAGTTAGGGACAGTAAGAAAAATATGGGAAAAATACAAGTCCATCCTAAATAAGAGTAAGATCTCTCAAGAAGACTTAGTCAAAGCATCGCGTCTCAATATGCTTTTACTAAAGGAAATGAATAATGCGATGAAAATTAGTTAGGGGGGAATTCTGATGAGAAATGTCAAATGGCTCTTGATTTTATTATATTTCATTAGCGTAACAGTATGCGCTCATAGCCAGTTCGAGTGGAAAATGACATTGCATTTTTCTGGTAAGCAACGAATGCTTACTCAAAAAATGTCTAAGGAAATTCTATTTATTGCTCAAAACATTAATGTTGAGGAGAATAAGCGTAATCTTTACAAAAGCGCTCGTCTTTTTTCTTTTACACTTAAAGGGTTACTTAATGGCGAAAAAAAGTTGCATTTGGTCAAAAGTATTAACCCTAGCATTATTCAACAACTTAATATTGTAACTAAGTTGTGGGAGCAGTTTCATAAAAATATAGAGCTTGTACTGGCAGCTAATATGTCTATTACACTCTTAAAAGATGTTGCAAACCAGAATATGCCATTGCTTTTAGCAATGGATAAAGCTGTAAAGTTGTACGAACAGGATAGCAGTTTTACTTTAGAAGCAAGTCGTGCGCGAGTTTTGAACTTATCTGGCAGACAACGGATGCTAACACAGAAAATAACAAAAGAATTGTTGTTAGTTATAAACGGTATTGCACCCAAGGAAAACAAAGCTCTACTTCAGAAAACTATGCATCAATTTGAACGTATTCTGATGGGACTTTTAAATGGTGATGCTGAACTAGGCTTGAAAGGGACAAAACACTTTGCTCTCCGTAATCAGTTAAGGGCGGTCAAATACACTTGGAATAGATACAAACGGCTCCTAAATAAACGTACACTTTCTAAAAAAGATTTAATGAAAATCGCTAAGATTAATATGCGTTTACTAAAAGAAATGAATAACGCGATGAAAATAAGTTTTGGGAAAGAACAGATGAGAAATGGTTCTTAATTTCTCATAGCAAACAAAAATGGAAAATGAATTATGATACGAAAATTGAGCTTTATTACCCTTATAGTCTTTTGTTTTAATCTCACAGCTTATGCTGCGACCCCATTAGAATGGAGCATGAGTCTCCACTTATTTGGCAAACAAAGGATGTATACCCAAAAAATGTCTAAGGAAATTCTGTTGATTGCCAAAGGCGTTAATGTTGAAAGACATAAGCTAATTCTGCAGAAAACAGCACGAGTTTTTGACAGAACACTTCAGGGATTGATTAACGGAAATCAAAAGCTGCACCTGCTTAAAAGCGAAAATCCTGCTACTGTGCAACAACTTAATACTGTCAGTCAATTATGGGAAATATTCAATCAACATATAGAGGAGGTGCTTGCAGGGAATACATCTCTTGAAGTGTTAGAAAAGATCGCCAACCAAAATATGCCGCTGTTGGAAAATCTCAATAAAGCATTGAATTTGTATGAAACAGAAAGTGGTATGAGTATTAAGCCAAGTCAAGCATGGACACTTAACTTGGTAGGTAAACAAAGAATGCTGACACAAAAAATGATAAAGGAATTCTTATTAGTGGCAAATGGTATTGCGATTGAAGAAAACCAGGACAAGATGAATAAAACCATGCTTCAGTTTGAACGTGCTGTAAATGGTCTTTTAGATGGAGATGCAGAACTTGGTTTATTGAGGACAAAAAATGGTGCTCTTCGTGGTAAGTTGAAGTCTATCATAAAACTTTGGAAGAAGTACAAGCCTCTTTTGACTCAAAGTACATTTTCTCAAAAAGAGTTGCATAATTTAGCTATGAAGAATCTGAAGTTATTAAGGGAAGTGGATAATACCGTGAAAATGTATATTAGTTTTCTAAACTAAGGTATGTCAAACCAAAGTTTCAAGGATAAAGTGTTTTTTTTTGAAAAAACTTTATCCACGAAACTTTATTTTCTAAAATATTTTTAATTCTCAAGCATATTTCTCGTCATAAGTTGATAACATAAAATCAAATTGAGCTAAATCAAAGTGACGATGTTGACGATAGTCTTCAGCGCATCCAATACAAATACGCATAAGTCCACTACCACTTGCATTATCAACATAAAAGAACTCAGTATCTGCAGGCCAATATTGTTTACATTTAGTGCAACGCATTTCTAGTCCCAGCTCAGTATAGAGATATTTGCCATTTTCCAAACCTTGTTTAAGTGCTTTAGGTTTTGGAAGGGGGCAATAATGCTCTTTTTTTAAACCTCTGAGTTGTGATAGAGATTTTTTTTTCCTACATTTTTTAGTAATTTTTTCAAAAAAGTGTTGTTGATGTAACATCGTCCCGCTCCTAAGTCATGATTTTATATGATACACTTTATTTGACACTTTATGCAAGTCAAAATATCATTATGAATCAATTTCAGTTATTTAAAAGTCGCCGCTTTTTACCCTTATTTTTTACCCAATTTTTAGGCGCTTTTAATGATAATATTTACAAGAATGCGCTTATTATCCTAATCATCTTTCAAGGGAGTAGCTTGTATGGTATTGATACCAATATCTTGGTGACTTTTAGTGCTGGAATTTTCATTTTGCCCTTTTTTTTATTCTCTGCAACTGCGGGACAGTTTGCTGATAAATATGAAAAATCCATGTTGATCCGACGTGTTAAAATTCTTGAAATTGTTATCATGTCATTTGCTATTATCGGCTTTTATTTGGAAAATGTGTTGATATTGATTACCTTATTATTTTTAATGGGAACACAATCCACTTTATTTGGACCGCTTAAATACAGCATTTTGCCACAACATTTATCAGAAAAAGAATTAACTGGGGCTAATGGCATGATTGCAATGGGTACTTTTTTAGCGATCTTGCTCGGCACAATTTTAGGCGGTATATTGATATTATTAGAAAATAATGGCCCTATAATCATTATGGGTATTGTTGTGATATTAGCGATTTTAGGATTTTTTACTAGCCGTTTTATTCCTAAAGCAGAAGCGGCAGCACCTGATCTCAAAATCAATTGGAATATGGCAAGTCAAACATTCAAGCTTATGCAATATGCGATGGAAAATCGCAGTGTTTTTATTGGTATTATTGCAATATCTTGGTTTTGGTTTATGGGTGCGACGTATTTATCACAAGTGCCAGCATATAGTACATCTGTTCTCGGTGGTAATAATGAGGTGGTGACGTTATTATTGACAATGTTTTCAATCGGTATTGGATTGGGGGCAATGATGTGTGAAAAAATGTCGAGAGGTTCTATTGAACTAGGATTAGTGCCTTTAGGGGCAATAGGTATCACACTGTTTTCCATTGATCTATATTTTGCAAGTCAATCTTTTATTGCTTTACCCAATGGCGATATGATGGCAAGACAATTTTTAGAAATTTCTGGAAGTTGGCGAATTTTGATAGATTTGGCTTTAGTTGGATTATTTGGGGGATTTTATACTGTTCCATTAAGTGCTATGGTGCAAAAACGTAGTAATTTTCATCACCGCGCCCAGATTATTGCTGCGAATAATATTCTCAATGCATTATTTATGGTGATATCGGCATTTAGCACGGTGATTTTGCTACATGTTGGTTTTAGCATCCCACAGATTTTTTTGAGTTTAGGGGTGTTAAATGTTGCGGTGGCAACAATTTTATTTTTACAATTACCAGAATTTATGCAACGATTTACCGCATACTTACGTTTTAACAGAAAAGGAGAGTAAAATATGTCCATTTTTCCGAAGCTGCGTATGCGTAGAATGCGACGTGATGATTTTTCTCGACGCTTGATGCGTGAAAATGTTTTGACTGTTAATGATTTGATTTATCCGCTATTTGTAATGGAAGGTACAAAACAGCGTGCTGCGATAACCTCGATGCCTGGTCAATTTCGCCTTAGTATTGATGAATTGCTCAAAGAATGCACAGAGTTAGTTAAATTAGGTATTCCTGCTGTTGCCCTTTTTCCTGTTGTTCCTATAGAGAAAAAATCATTAGATGCTAGCGAAGCCTATAATCCAGACGGTTTGGCACAAAGGGCTGTACGTGCACTAAAAGCTGAATTGCCTGATTTAGGCGTGATAACTGATGTCGCATTAGATCCTTTTACCACGCACGGGCAAGATGGTTTAATAGATGATAGTGGTTATGTGATGAATGATGAAACAGTGAGGGTATTGGTAAAACAAGCTATTTCTCATGCTCAAGCAGGGGCAGATATTGTTGCACCATCTGATATGATGGATGGACGTATTGGTAACATACGTGAATGTCTTGAAGCCGAGGATTATAGACATACACGAATTTTAGCCTATTCTGCCAAATACGCCTCTAGTTTTTATGGTCCTTTTCGTGATGCTGTTGGATCAGCAGGTGCTTTAAAAGGGGGAAATAAATCTACTTATCAAATGGATCCTGCTAATAGTGATGAGGCATTACGTGAAGTTGCTTTAGATTTAGAAGAAGGGGCAGATATGGTGATGATTAAGCCAGGTATGCCTTATTTAGATATTGTACAACGTGTTAAAACAGAATTTGGAGCACCTACATACGTCTATCAGGTGAGTGGCGAATATGCGATGCTTATAGCAGCAGCTCAAAATGGGTGGTTAGATGAAAAAGCTGTGATGATGGAATCGTTATTGGCTATTAAACGGGCAGGAGCAGATGGTATATTGACATATTTTGCAAAAAAAGCAGCAATGTTTTTGGAGAAAATCTAATGAAAAATATAGTCCTATTATGGTTAATGACATTGCCATTGTGTGTGACTGGAAGAATCCTATGTTGGACTAATGAAGATGGTATTCTCTCATGTGCTAACTCTATTCCAGCACAATATGCACAAGATGGATATTCTGAATACGATCAAAAAACGGGTATGAAAGTAAATGATGTAGCCCCCGCACCAACGTTAGAAGAAGTTGCAGAACGGCAAAAGCAATATGCAGAAAAAATCAGATTGGAAGCAGAACTCAAAAAAGATGCTCAATTTCTAGATATTTTTCCTTCTAAACGCGATATTGAACGGGCTCGTAAAACGATACAATTATCAATAGATGGGCAACTTCACTCGATCGAAACCATTCTCAAGGGGTTGAGACGCAATCTCAAAGATTTAGAAAATAGTTATAAAAAAAGCCAAACAATGAATGTTGCACAACACCAACTGGCGGCTATTCAGCGTAATATTAAAGCTGTTAAACAACGTGTTTTAAACACGGCAGATACCTTGCAAAAAATGCATGAGAAACGAGAAGATGCCAATACTGAATATGATGATTATCTCAAACGATATATGGATATTCAGCGTCGACGAAGACCAAAAAAACCAGAATAGCTTTCTACTGGTGACTTATTTTCCAAGACAAAATGTAGAAAAAATTTCTCCCAGTAAATCATCAGCTGTGAATTCTCCTGTGATTTCACTCAATGCCTCTTGTGCTTGACGTAAATCTTCAGCAAGTAATTCATTAGCTTGGGCATGATTGATGCCTATTATGGCAGCGGTTTTAGCACGTTGTAAGGCATCAAGATGTCTACGACGTGCCAGAAAACTACCTTCAGTACTACTTTGCAATCCCATCTTTTCTTTTAAATATCTTTTTAATTGTTCTACCCCTTTGCCCGTTTTCGCGGACAAATATAATACTCCGTCCTGCATACCAG
>DAOVTJ010000025.1 GCA_030633165.1 Thiomargarita sp.
CGTAATCCTCCCCAAAGAGCACCTCGTCCAGAAACAACCACCGTATTAACATCTTTCACAGCTAAATCTGCGCCTAGTAACAATTCATCCACCATGACGTCTGTTACAAAATCAATGAATTCTTTTAATAAGGGGTAATCATGTACAACTTTTGAGGGAATACATAGATAAAATTCCTTATCTTCATTTTGTTCTATGGAGAGTTTATCATTATCCCCAGTTTCTATTTTTCCACCGTTATCTTTATAAACAACCACGTCAGTGGTACCCAGAGCACCAATCTTCACACGAAAAGGCTTTTTACCATCCCAAGCATGTTTAGTTTGCCTAATAGAATGCCATAAACGGTGTGTGGCAAGACGACGATTAACTTTTTCACTTTCATTACCTCGCGTTTGTTCAACAATAGGATATTTATATTCAAATATCTTTGGATTTAAAATGGACTTATTTTTAAGACATTGATCCACTAATCGTGCTAACAAACGATCAAGATGGTTGCCTGCAATGGGTACCCCTAAGCGATTTTCTACTTTCCACTTTTCAGGATACACACCATCTCGATTCCATTGAACATGTACTAAAGACAAATCCAAAGTTCCAGCCCCAAAATCATAAATTAATAAACGTTCCCATCCCATTCTTTGCTGATTGTTTAACATCCGTTGTCGACAATAATGATAAGCTACCGCATCTGATTCACTGATTAAATGAATACGCTCTGGTAATGCAATGCCCAAACGTTGATTGAAAGCTCGCCAAGCGATATCATGTAATTTCTTCTTATGGAAATCAGTAAAAGTATTAGGATGAGACAAAATAACTTGCCCCCCTTTTTCAAAGATATCAAAAGCAGTAATATAAGCTTCAGCCAAAGCGGCAAAACCAGATTCTACCATTTTTTCCAAAGGTAGCCTGTTTCGTACAACAACTTCACCATCCTCTTTTTCAAATTTAATGGTTTCTTGTAATAATATGCTATCAGATGGTTGTGCTAACCAGCTTTTGAGTGAATGAATCATCCGTTCTGGAGATTCACGAATATCCCTACTTTTGGCAGGAAAACCGATAAAATCTGGTTCACCGGGTTGTAAAGAAGCAGGTTGATATTTTGGAAAGCCCTTTCTGATCATCTGATTTTGTATTGCATTTTGACGTAAATCAGCATTACATATCACAGAGCTGGGCAAGAAATCACTACCACTCTCAGTATTACTGGGATCATAATCTCCGAAATTGAGCGCATCATCTTTCTTTGAAATTATTTTCTGAAGAGGTAAAATGTAGGGCTGATCGCCTAAACCTATTGCTGCTACAATGGCAGAAGTGCCAAAATCAATACATAGCCAATTGGGGTGGGGTAATTTTTCCAATCCTATTGGTGCACGAATCAGTAAATGACGTTGACGCGTGGGTTGTTTTTCTCTGAAGCCCTTATCATCCTGAATTTCTATATTGAGTGTAGCCTCAATACATCCGCCATCAGGATCAATACGTCCGCCAATAATATCCTGAATGGTTGTTGTTGCATCGATTTGAACTAAAATAATTTCTGGCGAATCGCCTTCTTTGACAATAATAGTTTCATCTACTGGTAGTAATGAATCTTCAATATCATATCCGCTTTTTGTTTGTATACTACCACGAACCCACGGTTTGAATTTCAATGCTATTTTCAGATTAGCCTTAATCCATCCCAAACCAGCATGCCCTGTATTACCTATATGTATTTTAAATACCGTACTTTCTGGCATATCCGCGCCAAATTCAACAAAATAAGGCGGTAATTCTAAAACATCTTGATCAAGCACTTCACCACTTTTCTTAACAATCCGATTTTCCACCATTCGACAAGTTGGATGTTCTTTTTGTTCCCAATGAATACGATGGGTTTTCTTACATTGAATAATATCCAAATGTAAATCAGCACGAGTTGGATCACGAAGTAAGCTAAACCAATTATTATTAGGCTTTGATCCTGGGGCAAATTCACCCAGTAAATTAAAAGAATAATCTTGGCTAGGGGGTGCTGGATTTGAGATCACATCGCCATCACACAAAACAGCTAGCGCATTTTGTGATATTTTATAGGGTGATACCACCACATTTTCATCATAAAGTGCCACTGCTTTATCATGAGTCAATGGTAAATTGTCTTGATAACACCGTAGATTGAATTTATCCAAAAATGAACAAGCAAAATGGTGTTTTGCTTGGCTTTCAAATTTAAAGACACCAATGTCTACTCTTTTAGCTTTATTAAAATAAAGGGCTTCTTTTGCGGATTGATAAGTAACCAATGGTGGTTTAGCTTGTTCAGGAATTAGTTCAAGATCAAATTCAATAGTTCGGCTTATGAGATATTTGTCAGAACGTGACAATTCTACCGAAAATTCAATATTTTTCTCTATCCCCCCAAAAGTCACGGTGTGTGTTCCAGAAACAGGTAGATGTGCCTTAAAATCATTAATAACATCAGTAGCAAGAAAAACATAAATTGGTGTTTCATGATTTACGCGATAAGGTATCTTACGTTTAAGTAAACTGCCTTCTCCCACTTCCCTAAAACCAAAAGGCTCTCCCATATTATTAGCCAGTGAGAAACCATGTTCTATTAACTTTTTATTATTATAATCTAAATGAATATCTACAATATAGTCAGGATAATCCCTATTACCATGTAATCGACCAAACCAAGGAACATGTCCCTCATTTTTAAAATTTAATGTTCCAACTAATACTCTAGCACCAGGGGATTGATTAAAATCAATATCAATTTTTTTAGCAAGATTCCAATCTAAAAGCGGATTAAAAAGACGGTGATAAGCTTTTTTGTGAAGATATTTATATAATAGAATAAACAAAATGATGACAAGACTACTCACTAAAAAAGCTAAACAAACCATTTGAAGCATTTTTCTTGTTGCCACAATTCGGGCATAAGCAATTTTATGTGTCAATCCATTTTGTGCATCTTGAGAAAATGAATATTTATTAGTAAGGGTTTTATTATCTAATATAATTTTTGGAAATAACCACCCCAAAAACGGACTATTTTGGATGATAAATGGTTTAACAGGTTTAATATCAATCGTTTTCCAATTAGTATCAATATAATGGTGATCATAGACAGCATTATAACGAAATCTTACTTTAAAACGGATTTGCCCTGCGGTGAGTGCAGGATCATCAGACATGAGATAAAGTTCTTCGGCACCCATCAAGGGGACATAAATCATAGCATCTTCTAACAATTCACATTTGTTTGAGTCAATACAATCTTTAATATTAATAACGGATGTAGAAGGTAAATGATGTTGCCCAATTTTCCAAGAACCATGCGTTTGATCCCAAAATTTTAACTCAATCTGTTCTGGACGTAAACGATCAGAATGAAGTAAACGTAATCCAATTTTTTTCCCTTCTTGCTGTACTAATTGCATTTTTTCATTAGATATGGCGACACGTTCTAATTTTACTTTTTTAGTATAATCAATATAATTGTCTACATTGGTATCCAATGGTTGGACTTCAACCAGTCGATATCGCAATGTATTAGTGCCATCTAAAAGCGTATTGCCCTGTTCTAATTTATTATGCTTGTAAGGATTGACAGTAAATATCCAATCACGTGGCGTAATAATATGAAAAGCACTACTGACAGCATTAACAAAACTAGCAGCTTGTTCTATATCCCTCACTTTTTCTTGTCTTTCTAGCTCACTCAATTCTGTGCTTGGAAAAGTATCTCCATAATAGGCTTCATTATCAAGCATAACAAGAATAGTCCGAGAAAATCGTAATGTTCCATAACCTGTATCAGCCATTTTTTGATGAACATAAGGTAAAATCATTGTTTGTGCTAAAACTGTTGAAGACACTCTGCCTTCACCGCGACACTCCTGATTTAACCATTGGCGTAAAGATTGTGTAAAAGTGTTTTGATTTTGTCCTTGTTCAACCATTTGCCATTGAAAAAGATGTTGTGGTAAGGCAGAAAGTGCCGCTTCTTCTTTACATATTGATGTATTTTGATCTCTATGTATGCCAACAAAGACAACTGAAAGATGATCACGTTTAGGCTGATATATCGGTGTGTTTACCCCTTGATATAATAACTTGGGTAATGTTGGGATAATCATTTTTTGTGGAAAAAATTTTTGAGTCATCAACCCTGTATCTCGAATTAGAACGATAAAATGAGTGCGTTCTGTCGTTTCTAACTGTGCATGCGATTCTCCAGAATACACCATAAGTATAGTAATAATGAATAAGGATAAAAGAGTTTTCATAATTTTAGAGGGTAAATTCTGGCGGGAGATACAATGGATTTTGGGACAATCGAGAAAGGATAAGCCTGGAAGCTTATCCTTTTTTCACTCTTAACTCTTCTCCAATGCCAACATTAACGGTTTAATTTCTGTCTTCCATTGTTCAACAGTCAACTGTCCTGTACACTTATAGCGTACAATGCCTTGTTTATCAATAACAAAAGTTTCTGGTGTACCTGTGACACCCCATTCCATGCCTACTTTTCCTGTTTCATCAAAAGCGTTAGCAAGATAAGGATTACCAGTACGTGTTAAAACTTGATTTGCATCAAAAACAGTATCTTTATAAACCAAGCCATAAATCGGATAACCTTGTCTCGATAATTCCATTAAAAGTGAATGTTCATAACGACAAGTACCACACCATGATGCCCACACATTAAAAATAGATACTTTTCCCAGAAAGTCCTTTTCAGTGAGTATCTTACTCCTATCACTTAATTGCGATAGAATAAAAGCGGGAGCAGGTTTATCAATGCGTGTAGAACCAATATCACGCGGATTTAAACTCAAGCCCAGATATAAAAAAACAGCTAAAACAATAAAAAGAACTAAAGGGAGTAAATACTTAAACATATTATTTTCCTTTGATTTAAACCCTTGCTAAACGACGATAACGTTTATCAAAAACAGATAAAAGTCCACCCAACGCCATCAATACGCCTCCTATCCAAACCCAACGAATAAACGGCTTGTAATAAACACGTACACTCCATGCTCCCCCTTCCAAAGGTTCACCCAATGCGACATAAATATCACGGGTAATACCCCAATCAATATCAGCTTCAGTCATAGGCATGGATTGTACGTGATAAGACCGTTTTTCAGGCTCTAATGCCGTAATTTGTTCACCATCTTTAAGCACTCTAATAAGTCCGAGATGTGCATCATAATTTGGACCAGTGATAGATTGTGTGCCTTCAAAAATGAAAGTATACCCCCCTAATTCTAAAGATTTTTGAGGAACCATACGGACATCTCTTTCAATACTTAAAGCATTAGATAATGTGACGCCCACAACAAATACGGCAACACCAATATGGGCAACTGTCATACCATAAAAACTAGGGCTAAGACTACGTATGCCAGCCCAAGCACTGGATTTATGGATTATTTTTTCACGTATATTTTGCAAGGCAGTCGATAATATCCAAACTGATACTGCGATCCCTGGAAAAACGACCAAACCAGCTTTACCTATTATTAAATAAGGCACAATTAAACCAAAAGCAATACTGAAAATAAAGCTATAGCGAAATTTCATTAACAAGTTTTTCGATTGATCACCTTTCCAACGCGTCATTGGTCCAATACCCAACAAAAACATCATAGGTGCCATAATCCAGAAAAATACAAGACCAAAATATGGCGGACCCACCGAAATTTTACCCAAACCTAAAGCATCTAGAAAAAGAGGATAAAGTGTTCCTAACAAAACGGCTGCACAAGCCACAACGAGCAAAATGTTATTAATTAATAAAAATGTTTCTTTTGATAAAGCATCAAAATGTCCACCCTTACCCACCGTAGGCGCACGCCAGGCATAAAGCAACAGAGATAAACCAATAACTATCCCTAGAAAAGCAAGGATAAAAACACCACGTGCTGGATCAGTTGCAAAAGCATGCACCGATGTCAAAACACCAGAACGGACTAAGAAAGTCCCTAATAAACTAAGTGAAAAGGCGAGAATTGCCAATAATACAGTCCAGTTTTTAAATGCAGCCCGTTTTTCTGTGACAATGAGTGAATGCATTAAAGCTGTGCCGACAAGCCAAGGCATAAATGAGGCATTTTCAACTGGATCCCAAAACCACCAGCCTCCCCAACCAAGTTCATAATAAGCCCACCAACTGCCTAAAACGATACCCAAAGTTAAAAAAATCCAAGCCACCAACGTCCAAGGACGTGACCACCGCGCCCAAGCACTATCAAGTGTTCCACCTAATAAAGCTGCGATAGCAAAACTAAAAGCCACTGAAAAGCCAACATAACCCATATATAACATCGGAGGATGCCAAATCAAACCTGGATCTTGTAACAATGGATTTAGATCACGCCCATCCATAGGTGCAGGAAAAATACGATCGAAGGGATTAGAAGTAAGCAACATAAATAACAAAAATCCAAGACTTACAAACCCCATCACGGCAATCACTCGTGCTGCCATAGCTTTTGGCAAACTACGACTAAAAAAAGCCACAGCGACTGTCCAAAAACTTAACATCACAGTCCATAATAATAAAGAACCTTCATGTCCACCCCAAACACTAGCGTAACGATACATCAACGGCAAGTTACTATTAGAATGAGAAGCCACATAAAGGACAGAAAAATCATTAGTCACAAAAGCATAAGTTAAGCAAACAAAAGCCAAAGTCATAAAAAATGTTTGCCCCACCGCAGCTGGACGAGCAACTGCTGTCCAATTTGGAATATTATACGCTGTGCCAATAAGCGGAAATATCGTTTGGATTAAAGCCAAACTCAAAGCCAAAATTAAAGCAAAATTGCCAAGTTCAGGAACCATATCAATTATCAATTATCAGTTATCAGAAGATTCTGCAGCCTTTAAAGCTGCGCTCACTTCGGGTGGCATATAGTTTTCATCATGTTTTGCTAATACTTCATCTGCAATAAAACTACCATCCTCTTGCATCCACCCTATTGCGACAATACCTTGTTCTTCACGAAATAAATCGGGTAAAATACCAGTGTATTGCACAGATATTGTATGTGCATAATCGGTGACATCAAATTTAATTTTTAAACTATCAGGAGCGCGTTGCACACTCCCTTTACTCACCATACCACCGACACGAATTAGTCGAGTTGTTGGAGCTTCACCAGCCATGATTTGAGTGGGGCTAAAAAAATACAACATATTTTCACTAAAGGCTGCAATTGCTAAAGCGACAGCAGATCCAATACCAACAACAATTAATAAAACAATAGCAAGACGTTGTTTATGCTTTTGATTCATTGTTATCACGACGTTTTCTCCGTAATTTTCGTCCCAATGTACGCAAAAGCGTGCGCTCTTGACTTAAAGGAATAATGATATTAGCAACAAGAACGACTAAGGTTAAACCATAGCTCGTCCAAATATAAAAAGCATATTTGCCCATTTGCAAAGATTCAAACATAATGTCAGTCTCATGCGTTTATTTAGCACTAATCAAATCTTGTACCCAACTCGAATTTCGCTCTCTATCTAATACTTCACAACGCGCACGCATCAATACCACTGTGGCATAATATAATTTAAAAGCCACCGCCATCAACAGCAAAGGAATTAGCATGGAAATATGAATAGAAGGCGCATCTAATTTTGTCACACTAGCCCCTTGATGCAAAGTATTCCACCATTCCACTGAATAATGAATAATCGGAATATTTACCACACCCACTAATGCTAAAACACCGCTAGCTCGCGCGGCTGTGCGTTTATCTTCAATAGCAGAATTAAGAGCAATAACCCCCAAGTATAAAAACAACAAAATTAATTCAGCAGTCAAGCGTGCATCCCATACCCACCAAGTTCCCCACATGGGTTTTCCCCATAAGGCACCAGTGACTAAAGCTAAAAAAGTAAATGAGGCACCAATAGGTGCAGAGCTTGCTGCCATTATTTCAGCTAATTTAATATGCCAAATCAGCCCAATTCCACCAGCTACCGCCATCACCATATAGATAAACATAGACATCCATGCTGCTGGAACATGTACAAACATAATTCGGTAGCTTTCCCCTTGCTGATAATCAGGTGGGGCTTCAAACAAACCGTAATAAAGTCCCACTAACATGACAGCGAGACAACTCCAAGCAAACCAGGGAATTAAACGCCCTGATAGAAAATAAAAATATTTGGGAGATGAAAATTTATGTAAAAATGCCCACATATTAGTTATCAGTTATCAGTTAATTGTTTTGACGGGAGGATAGGATCCCCACCGCCTAAGTGCTATTTAAGAATCAGCTGATGTATTTCTTGGACTTGTTCTAATCGATTCATAGAGATATTCAAATCTTTTAGCAAACCAGTCTCCAGACTATACATCAAACCATGAACCGTCACTTCCTGACCTGTTTTCCAGGCTTTTTGAATGATTGCGGTATTACAAATATTAGCAACTTGTTCTTTCACATTTTTCTCAGCGAGTAAGTTAGCTTTATCGTCATCATCTTGCAAGAGATCAATCTCTTTTTGATGAGAACGATAAACATCCTTGATATGCCGAAGCCAATTATCAATTAAACCATACTCATGTTTCCCAAGTGCAGCCTTAACACCGCCACAGCTATCATGTCCACAAATAATAATATGTTGAATCTTCACAACCTCAACAGCATATTGTATGACAGATAAACAATTTAAATCGGTATGTATAACCATATTGGCTATATTCCGATGGACAAAAATTTCTCCAGGCTGCAAACCAAGAAGTTGAGAGGCTGGAATACGACTATCAGAACATCCAATCCATAAATACTTTGGGCTTTGGGCTTTAGCGAGTTCTTTGAAAAAATTTGGGTTTGTCTCAGTGATTTCTTTCGCCCAAATTTTGTTTTTGTCAAAAAGTGTGTTTAATGCTTCCATGTTTGTACTCTTCGTTAACTTAAACTAATCCGTACAGCTGCTGCTGTAGCAAAGGGCGCTAATGTTAAAGATAACATCAGTAATGCTCCCAAAAAATAAAGTTGTCCCAATACAGGAAAACCTCTCGCTGCTTCATTAACAGCACCTGCTGCAAAAATCAAAACAGGAATATATAAGGGTAATACCAATAAAGATAATAACACGCCACCGCGTCGCAACCCCACAGTTAAAGCAACACCAATAGCACCAACCAGGCTTAAAATAGGTGTTCCCAACGCCAAAGTTGCAACTAAAGTGAGCATTGCGCTATCAGGTAAAAAAAGCAAAAGACCTAAAAATGGGGCTAATACGATTAATGGCAACCCTGTTATTAACCAATGCGCTAACACTTTTGCTAACACAAGTAAAGGTAAAAAATGGGCTGTTAAAGCCATTTGTTCCAAGCTACCATCTTCAAAATCTGAACGAAATAGACTATCAAGTGATAACATCGCTGCTAATAAAGCAGCAACCCAAATGACACCTGGGGCAATAACTTGTAAGTCTTTCGACTCCGATGAAATCCCTAGCGGAAATAAACTTATAACAATTATAAAAAATAATAATGGATTAGCTAATTCTGATCGGTGACGATAGGCTAAAGTTAAATCGCGTTTTAATAAAAGTTTAAAGGTGGAAAAATCAGAAGTCATAAAAATAATGATGGTTTTAGACAAAAAAATATAATGATACATCAATTAACACTATGATTAAAGATTTACAAATTCCATAATTAATATTATCATGTTACTTTTTTTTGCAATAACTTGATGATTTAAATTCATTATGCCTCATTATTTAAGCATATCCTTTACTTTTATTTTTTTTACTTTAATCTTAAATCCTGTACATGCTGATAAATTGCGTGAGTGTGAAAAACATTATAAAGCTAATCGTTTAACCTCTGGTGAAGGTGAAACTGCTTTAACATGTTATCGAGACGTGTTAAAAAAATCACCAAAAAATGCTAAAGCATTGGCAGGTTTAAAAAAAATAGCATCACGTTATGTGGGATGGGCAAAACGTGCTTTAGACAAAGGAAATAAAAATAAAGCTAAAAAATACTTAGCTAGTTTACGCATGGTCGCTCCAAAATCACCACAATTGGCAGCACTAGAAGCGCGACTTTCTCCCCCAGTTGCACCTGTTCCTCGATCTCGAATAAAGGGAAATTCTTTTAGTGACTCTTTAAAAAATGGCGGTACGGGACCTGAAATGGTGTGGATTTCTGCAAAGAATCGCTTTGCCATTGGACGTTATGAGATTACATTTTCGGAATATGACCATTTTGTTAAGGCTACAAATCGAGAAAAACCTGATGATGAAGGTTGGGGACGTGGTGTTCAACCCGTAATAAATGTATCACTGGAAGATGCCACTGCTTATACCAGATGGTTGAGCAAACAAACAGGTAAGAAATATCGCTTGCCAACTGAAAATGAGTGGAAATATGCCGCACGTGCTAAAACAAAGACGGTTCGATATTGGGGAAATGATCCAGATGCTGCTTGTCATTATGCAAATGTTTGGGATAAAACGTCACAAAATATGAACCCAGGTTGGAAATGGCCGATTCATAATTGTACGGATCATTATGTTTATACTGCACCTGTGGGTAGTTTTAAGCCTAATGCGTTTGGTTTATTTGATATGTTAGGTAATGTTTGGGAATGGGTTTGTTCAGAATATGATAGTGGCAAAGCTTGTGTTAAGAATAGTCCTCAACATGTTGTACTTCGCGGGGGATCATGGAGTGTATGCCCAAAGCTTGTGCATTCTAATATTCGTGGGAAAGAGATACCTGATAGCCGTACATATCATGTAGGTTTTCGTATTGTTAGGCAATAAGTATTCATTTCACCACATTTTTTGTGTGTGATTGTTCAATAATCTCAAGGAGTTTTAAACGATGACTGACAAAATGCCTGAAACAGAAGAAAAGCCTGAAAATACTACTGATGAAAATGTAGAAATCAAGACAGAAATTACTGAAGAAAAAGCTGAAAACACGACTGAAGAAACAGTACAAAACAAGGCTGAAGTCATAACGGTCAAAGAAACGCTCCCAAATATTTTGCATGTTTTACCTCTTTCAAATCGTCCTTTTTTTCCTCATCAAGTTATCCCATTGATTGTGGATGTTGATCCTTGGGCGGAAACGGTAAAAGCAATTGCAGATTCTGAAAATAAAATGTTGGGCTTGGTGCTTGTCCAAACAGATAACCTTAATGAGGTAGAAACCAAAGACTTTTGTAAAATGGGTACAGTTTGTCGGCTACATCGCGTCGTTCAAGCTGAAGATCAGCTACAAATTGTGGTAGAGGGATTACACAGGTTTAATATTGAAGATTGGGTGTCTCAAGAACGCCCTTTTACTATTAAACCTAATTATTATCCAGAAACTTCTATTGAAAATGTTGAAGAGCTCAAACCTTATGTCTTGGCAGTTATTAATACTATTAAAGAATTATTGCCGCTTAATCCCCTTTATAATGAAGATCTGAAGATTTTTATTCAGCGTTTTACGCCTGAAGAACCCTCTTCCTTAGCTGATTTTGCTGCTAGCTTAACCACTGCTAACAAAAAAGAATTACAAGAGGTGTTAGAAAATCTCGATATTCTTTCACGCTTAGAAAAAGTCTTACTTTTACTCAATAAAGAATTGCAACATGCAAAAGCGCAAGAAGAAATCCGCCAACAAGTTGAAGAAAAAATGGACCAGCATCAGCGGGACTTTTTCTTGCGTGAACAACTTAAAATCATTCAAAAGGAACTTGGTATAGAAAAAGATGATCGCACTTCCGAAATAGACAAATTTCGTGATCGTCTAAAAGAACTCACTGTACCTGAGGCTGCGCAAAAATGCATAGATGAAGAATTCGATAAAATGTCAATGTTGGAAATTGGTTCAGCAGAATATGCTGTTACGCGTAACTATTTGGATTGGTTGACTTTATTACCATGGGGTAAATATTCGGAAGATAAATTAGATATAAAAGAAGCGCGAAAAGTGTTGGATAGTGATCATGAAGGCTTAGAAGATGTCAAAGATCGTATTATGGAATTTTTAGCGGTGGGTCAGCTAAAAGGCAGTATTGGCGGCACGATTTTGTTATTAATCGGACCACCGGGTGTGGGAAAAACATCTATTGGACGTTCTATTGCAAAAGCAGTTGGACGATCATTTTTCCGTTTTTCAGTCGGTGGTATCCATGATGAGGCTGAAATTAAGGGACATCGTCGTACTTATATCGGTGCGATGCCTGGTAAATTTCTCCAAGCAATGAAGGAAGTTAAATATTCCAACCCAGTTATCATGTTAGATGAAATTGATAAATTGGGTAGCTCTTATCGTGGTGATCCTGCTTCTGCTATGTTGGAAGTTCTTGATCCTGAACAAAATTGTGATTTTCTTGATCATTACCTTGATGTGCGTTTTGATTTATCTAAAGTGTTATTTATTTGCACCGCGAATCAACCTGATACGATACCCGCACCGTTGTTGGATCGCATGGAAATGATAAAATTATCGGGCTATCTTGCCAGTGAAAAGTTTAAAATCGCCAAAAGACACTTGATTAAAAAACAATTGGATAAATCAGGATTAAAGGCTAAACAATTACAGCTACCAGATAACACATTACGCAAGATTATCGAAGATTATGCACGAGAAGCAGGGGTGCGTGGTTTAGAAAAACGCATAGGCACGATTACTCGCAAAGCGGCTCTTAAATTACTAGAAGATGTAAAATTGCCGATCAAAGTGACACCTAAGAATTTGTCAAAATTTTTAGGCAAACCATTATTTGAAAATGAAAAGACAATTAAGGGTATTGGTGTTGTTACTGGTTTAGCATGGACAGCGATGGGTGGGGTAACCTTAAATATTGAGGCTTCTTATACTCATAACTATGCACGTGGCTTTAAACTTACTGGACAATTGGGCGATGTAATGAAAGAGTCTGCAGAAATTGCTTATAGTTATATCGTGTCACAACGTAAAAATTATGAGGTTAATAACTTTTTTGAAAAAGCCTTGATCCATATACATGTTCCTGCTGGTGCCACACCTAAAGATGGACCAAGTGCTGGTATTACGATGGCAAGTGCATTACTTTCATTAGCTAAAGGGCAAAAAGTTGAAAAAAACCTTGCGATGACGGGGGAATTAACATTAACAGGGCAAGTGTTACCTGTGGGTGGTATTCGTGAGAAAGTAATTGCGGCAAGGCGGATTAAGATTTCTGAACTGATTTTGCCACAGGCTAATAAACGTGATTTTGATGAATTACCAAAGTATGTGCGGAAGGGATTAAATGTTCAGTTTGTAAAGGAGTATTCTGAAGTTGTTAAGATATTGTGGTAGAATAACAACATATCTGGTGTGGAATAGTACATTTTTTACAAAAATTAAGGAGCTATTTTTCATGCATAAACTTTCTGTGATTGCCTTATTGGCTGTGATCAACGATACAAAAACGGGTTGATGGTAAGAATATTAGCATCTATTTTAAAGGTACTATTTTAACAGATAGTAATGATGGGATAAAAGTAGATAAAGTCACAAGAAATAGTAATGCTTGGAAAATGGGTTTTCGTCAAAAAGATTTCATTATTGGGTTTAATCGTAAACAGAGCATTGATTTAGAAGATTTAAGCCAACATTTCAATCAGTACACCGTTCGCTCTATTCAAATTCACCGTGATGGTGATATTTTGGAAATTTGGCTTGATTGAAAAAAGGAATTATGAAAATAAAATTTCCCAAGCGAGTGATAAAAAAACGACGTAAAAAACCAGTCTCATGCAATATTTGTCTGATTGTACATGGCACAATGTTGTTATATGCTAAACACCAAAATATTATTGCACAAACGGATGATACAGCAGCAGAATTGGCAAAAGCGGCAAGACGTTTATTACCTGTATCGACAAAACGACAACGAATTGCACTCGCTTTACCAAGTGCCGAATTTGTTGCAACTACTCTAGAATTACCCTCTGCTGCAATGCAAGAACTGGAAAAAGTCGTCAAGTTGCAATTACCCACACAGCTACCTGGTGTAACAGAAGCACTCTTGCTTGCTGTGCAACCACCTACTGATGGTAAACAGACTTATGCATTGTGGATATCCGCTAAAAGGGCTGAAGAATTATTCCAAGCCTTTAATAAAGTTGGATTATTTTTAACATGTATTTTACCACGTCCACTCGCTGTCATACAAAATAATAAATCTTCTTATCAAGTCTATGATGAAGATGATAGTACAATCACTTGCCTGGAATGGTCAAAGAATGTTATTCAATCTTGGTTACATACCTCAAAACTAGATTGTGAAGTACCAGAATTCAAAAAACAATTAGATGATTCCCTCTCAAGCTTTAGCACAGATATTGAGCGAAAGAGTCTGCCCACTGATTGGAAAAATTTGTCAACACCCTCTTCAACAGCTTATAATTATGCTTTTATTCCGCCTAGTGCCAAGGCACGTTTAGTACAAGCAGAACAACAAAAAAAGCGTTATGGTGCTATTGCACTTATTGGCATTTTAATTATTAGCTTTATCATGGGAGGACAGGAGGCGCTACAATATGAACAAGAACTAAAACAAGACTTAGTCGATTTGAAAAGTCGCACAATTAATATCAGTAAATTACGTATGGAAGCAGGAGAAATAGAAGAAAGAATTGGAGCACTCCAATCTTTTCCTAAACAACCTGTTCTCCGAATCCTTGAGATTTTAGATAAAATCATTCCTAAAGACACTTGGCTTACTCATTTTCACATTGAAAATGGCGTTGTTAAAGTTGAGGGGAATAGTTCTGATCCAACAACGCTTATCGAGATATTCTCAAAACAACCCGACATTTCTAATGTTGAACAAAGCGGTACATTTAGTGGAAAACGTTTCAGTATCAGTTTTAAATTGAAGGATTTTGATCAAAATTATTGGGAGGAGTATTTTTCAGAGAATCAGTAAATGTGCTTAAATCAGTCATTATTTTTTAATAAAGGTAAATTCTATGTCTATTTTTCGCCTGATTATCTTAATTTTCGTCATGCTTGTTCTACCCATAACTCAAGCTGCTGAAATAAAAAAGATAGATATCAATATCGCAGATATTTGGACTTTGGCACAAGGCTTATATGGTATTGGACCTAAAAAAGCGGCTGCCATTATCAAGTATCGTGAAAAAAATGGTCCATTTAAATCTCTCCGTGACTTAGATAAAGTGTATGGCATTGGACCAAAAACGATTGCAAGAAATAAGGATAAAATTATTCTGATCATTCCACCCTCAAAATCTCAAACACCTGCTCTTGACAAATGAATCTTGAAAGAAATCCGATTTAAAAACAATCGGATTTCTGCTCTATTCAGAAGAATATCCCAACTGCTGTAAAGCACGTTCATTATCACACCAACCTTGTTTTACTTTTACCCATAATTGTAAAAATACTTTACATGCTAGCATCACTTCCATATCCTTACGTGCTTCTTCTCCAATAGATTTAAGCATCTTACCTTTTTTACCAATCACAATGGCTTTTTGACTGTCACGCTCTACCCAAATAAGTCCACTGATATGAGTCAACTTTTTCTCACTCGAAAAGTGTTCAATTTCGACTGTCAAACGGTAAGGTAATTCTGCACCTAAACGACGAAATAATTTCTCGCGTATGATTTCAGCACTTAAAAAACGCTCGCTACGATCAGTGAATTGATCTTCATCAAATAGCAAAGTACTAATAGGTAAGCAACTGGTGATAAATGTTTCAAGTTCAAGTAAATTTTGACCGTTGATGGCTGATATTGGAAACATTTCCGCAAAATCACGTTTTGCAGCAACTTCTTCTAAATAAGGCAATAAAACCTTTTTATTAGGGAGTTTATCTACCTTATTAATACCCAAAATCACAGGCACAGTGCTTTGTGTCAAAGTTTTAAGAACATGGCTATCTTCCTCAGTCCATTTCAATGCTTCTACCAGCCACACAATCACTTCAACACCGTCTATACTATTCGTTGCAGCACGGTTCAGATAACGATTCATCGCATTATGTTTACGCTGATGTATTCCAGGCGTATCGACATAAATAATCTGATTTTTACCCTCTGTTTTAATGCCTAAAATGCGATGGCGGGTGGTTTGAGGTTTACGCGAAGTAATACACAGTTTATGCCCTAATAAATGATTAAGCAAAGTTGATTTACCTACATTTGGACGTCCTATGATAGCAACATAGCCGCAGTGTCCTTCATTCAACATTTAAAACCCTCAAAGCTTGCGCAGCCGCCGATTGTTCAGCTCGCCGCCTATTTTCGCCATTACCATGTGTTGGTTGTGCTAAAACGGAAATGATACATTCCACATCAAACTCTTGAGCATGGGGAGTTCCCCCAATGGCTAATACTCGATAATTTGGTAGCGGTTGTTTTTTAGCTTGTAAATATTCTTGTAAACGAGTTTTTGGATCTTTGATCGTGCAAGGTGACAAATTATTTAAAAAATCCTGCCACAGTTGCAAAACCATAGATTGACAAGTCATCATGTTGCTGTCTAAATAAACGGCTGCAATAATCGCTTCCACAGCATCAGCCAAAATAGAAGCGCGTTGTTCTCCACCCGTTTTTAACTCGCCTCCACCCAACAGCAAATATTGACCCAATTCAAGACGTTGAGCAATTTTAACCAGTGTATCCCGTTTGACCAAACTCGCACGAAAACGTGTTAAATCCCCTTCATGAGATTCAGGAAAACGCTTAAATAACTCATCCGCTATAATACTACTGAGTAGCGCATCACCTAAAAACTCCAAGCGTTCATTATTAAGCGTACCTACACTTCGATGTGTCAATGCAGTCGTTAAATAGTCTTGTTGCTTAAAGTTGTAGGCTAACGCCTTGTTTAAATACCTGTAATCTTGGTTCAAGGGAGTTCTATACTATTTTCAAATTTTACAAGAAGAAAAACATTAGCTGCAAATGGCACAACTGTTTGATAAGTCACTGTGATTTCTAGCCCATCATCAAATCTTTGAATATCAACATGTTCTTTGATAGTCTCACGAGTAAATATTTCTACTCTCTGTAAACTTAAATACCGCAATAAAAGTTTGTGAATATCACTATCCCGTTTTGTGTCCATCTCGGGAATATCTTTGAAACTCACCAAAGCTTTCTTGACAACCCCATTATCCATATAAACTGGTAAGAGTCTCATGATCATCACCGTCGCAAAAGCGACGAAAACAAAGAGCAGTATAATCTGCGTAATGCTCATATCTCCACGTTGTTTATAAAACATCATGTTATTAATCCTCTACTTTATTTGCATTCCTAGTCGTTTCCAACTAATACTACTATTAGCCCAATCCCAATTCATCCAAATGAAAAATGCCTTGCCAATCAAATTTTCCTCAGGCACTGTTCCCCAAAAAC
>DAOVTJ010000012.1 GCA_030633165.1 Thiomargarita sp.
GCCCCATAATGTTGGGCATGTGCTCCCTCGACCGTCCTGAGGTTCTGTTTCTGTAAGGTTGAGTTTGTTACGTCCATCTTGGGGAACACGACGCTCTGAAACATCTAAACGTGACATAACCTTGACACGTGCTGCTAGTTTTCGAGATAACGTGATGGGGACCTTAGCAATTTCTTTGAGCATGCCATCGACACGAAAACGCACCCGATACATTTTTTCATAAGGCTCAAAGTGTAAATCAGAAGCACCCATTTTTATGGCTTTCAGGAGCATATTGTGGACAAATTTGACAATAGGCGCTTCATCCTCGACATTTTCTACGCCTTCATCCTCTTCCTCCTCTTCTGTCGCTTCCGCCCCGAAATCAACATCTCCACTATCATCTCCACCAAAATTATCGTCCAGGCTATCATCAACAAGAGCGATAGCACGTCCAATAATTTTTTCCAGTTTATCTGTCTCAGCTACAATTGCAGAAACTGGCATCTTAGCAGAAAATCTAATCTCTGCCAGTACTTCTCGATTTGCTGGATCAGAAACAGCGAGAAAAAGGTGATTACCTCTTTTGAAAATAGGAAGGGCTAGGGCTTGGCTTTTATCTTGGTATCTGCTTAACTGTTTTTTTAAAAGTTTATCACCAACAAGCTCAATAACTTTTTTGTCAAGTTCAATACTATTCAAATCTAAAAGAGGATAGCTAAATTCTTCTGCCGCTGCTTGTGCTACATCAAGACTGTTAACAAGTTTTTCTTTTATTACATACGTCACAAAGGATATGTTCCGCGATGCTTCAAATGCCTTTATTGCATCTGTTTCGCTTAAATTTCCTTTTTTGACTAAATTACTAGCGATTCCCGTCAACTGGATTTTTTTTAGTTTAGTAGACATTATCAGTTATCAGTTATCAGTTATAGTTATAGTTATAGTTATAGTTTAATGTACATCAATACACAAAAAAAAAACGAATAGAATTCTAAAAAACACTGACTCAATAATAAACTGATAATGTATTATCCTATCGCTAAAAAGTTTTTAAGTAAAGCATGCCCTTGTTGTGTGAGAATAGATTCTGGGTGGAATTGTATCCCAATGATTGGTAGTTTTTTGTGTTGTATTCCCATAATTTCTTCTATCTCACCATCAGGTTTTTCTGTCCATGCTGTCATATCAAAACAATCAGGCACCGTCGCCTTTTCTATAACGAGACTATGGTAACGTGTTGCTTCAAAAGGCTGCGGTATGTTTTGAAAAATACCACACCCTGTATGGTAAATCATTGAGGTTTTGCCATGCATAATTTTGCTAGCATGAACAATTTTAGCACCAAAGGCTTGTCCAATGCTTTGATGTCCAAGACAAACACCCAATAAAGGTATTTTTCCCGCAAAAGCTTGGATGGCAGCAATAGAAATACCAGCTTGATTAGGAGTGCAAGGACCTGGAGAGATGACAATCTGTTGTGGTACTAGCATTTCGATCTCTTTTAGGCTAATTTGATCATTGCGAAAGACTTGTACCTGTGTCCCTAATTCACCAAAATATTGTACGAGGTTGTAGGTGAAAGAGTCATAATTGTCTATCATCAATAACATAATTATTATCCCTTTAGTCCTGCAGAAGCCAATGCAACGGCTTTGAACATAGCACGTCCTTTATTCATGGTTTCATCCCATTCTTTGGCAGGTACAGAGTCAGAGACAATACCAGCTCCTACCTGAATATGTAAGGTTTGATCTTTAATTACAGCAGTGCGAATGGCAATAGCAGTATCCATGTCACCATGCCAAGTGATATAGCCCACAGCACCGCCATAAATACCACGTTTGATAGGTTCCAGTTCGTTAATGATTTCCATTGCCCGTATTTTTGGTGCCCCACTTAATGTACCAGCAGGAAACGTTGCACTAAGGACAGAAAGTGCATTGAGTTTCGGTTTTAATTGTCCTGTAACATTGGAAACAATGTGCATGACATGGGAATATCGTTCTATTATCATATTTTCAGTTAATTCAACACTGCCAATTTTTGCAACACGTCCAACATCGTTTCTACCCAAGTCAATAAGCATGAGGTGTTCGGCACGCTCTTTAGGATCAGCCAGCAATTCTTTTTCTAAAGCTAAATCTTCAGCCTCATCATCCCCCCGTGGACGTGTGCCTGCAATGGGACGTACTGTAATTTCTTCAGCTTCTAAGCGTACCAAAATTTCTGGTGAAGAGCCGACAATATGAAAATCTCCTAAATCTAAATAATACATATATGGTGATGGGTTACCACAGCGTAAGGCACGATACACATTTATAGGAGGCACTTCACAAGCGATTGATAAACGTTGAGAAAGTACAACTTGCATCACATCGCCTTCAACGATGTATTTTTTGGCATGTTCTATTGCTTTTTCAAAATCAGAGCGGGGAAAACCGGATTTAAAGTCTGTTTCTATGATCTTGTTATTAGTGCTAGTATTAAGTTTGGACTGGTTTATATTTTTAGATAAAGATTCTACTAAATTATCTATGCGTTGTTCGGCTTTGGTATAAGCGTCAGATTGTGATGGATTAGCATGGATAATAAAATATAATTTGCCTTTGAGATTATCAAAGACTATCACTTCATCAGAGACCATTAATAGAATATCTGGTGTTTTTAATGGGTCCTGAAGAGTCTTTTGTGCAACACAAGGTTCAATATAGCGCACAGTATCATAACCAAAATAGCCCACTAATCCACCAGTAAAACGGGGTAAACCAGATAATTTTGGAACATGAAATCCTGCCAGAAATTTTGTAATCCATGCAAGCGGATCCGCGACCTGTATTTGTTCAGTGATTTTATTATTTGTGCTAATTGATACCTCATATCCATGTACCTTTACAATGGTTTTAGCTGGTAAACCAATGATTGAGTAACGTCCCCATTTTTCACCGCCTTGTACAGATTCAAATAAATAGGAATAAGGTCCATTTGCTAATTTTAAGTAAACACTCAAGGGGGTATCTATGTCAGCTAAAATCTCTCGCTGGATTGGGATACGGTTATAACCCTCCGCTACTAATTGGGAAAATTGTTCAGGTGTCATATATTTTATGTGATAACGGAATGCAGTTGTGCAAACGAACTGATAACAGCATCAGGTTTGGCAGTGCGAATATCCTCGCCATGATTATAACCATAATTAACACAAATAATTTTAAAGCCAGCTGCTCGTGCAGCTTGTACATCATTAATAGAATCGCCCAGCATTAATGCATCATGTGCTTCAATCTTAAAAAATTTAGCAACATATAATAATGGCAAAGGATCAGGTTTCTTTTTTGCTAAGGTATCTCCACTAATTACTAATTGAAAGTACTGCTTTATATTTAAGGCTTTTAATAATGGACTGGTAAATTGTTCAGCCTTATTTGTAATACAAGCTAATACAGTATCTTGTGATTTTAGCCAATCTAAACCGTTTTGGACACCTGGATAAAGTACGCTATGATGACCATTCACATTGGCGTATAAGTTGTTAAATAATTTTAATGCGGATTGAAATAATGCTTTTTCAGGCTCTCCATGAAAACTATCAAGCAATGCTCGCTTGACAAGGCATTCTATGCCATTACCAACCCAAGTACGCACTTTTTCTTCACCACGTAGTGGCAAATCTAATTGCAACATCATGCCATCAATCGCTTCTGTTAAGTCGGGTACAGTATCTATTAAGGTCCCATCTAAATCAATCAAAATTAATTTTGGGATCACAATTGTACCTTTGCTAATTCAGCCTGCATTTCGGCAATTGTTGATTTATAATCAGATGTATTAAAAATAGCAGAACCTGCGACAAAAGTATCAGCACCTGCTTCTGCAATTTCACGGATATTATTGATTTTAACCCCCCCATCAACTTCTAATCGAATATCTCGACCACTATCAGCAATAATTTTACGTGCTGCACGTAATTTATCTAAAGTAGAAGGAATAAAAGATTGACCGCCAAATCCAGGATTTACTGACATTAATAACACCATATCCACTTTATCTATAACATATTGTAAATATGATAGTGATGTTGCTGGATTAAAAACAAGGCCTGGCTTGCATCCACATTCACGCACGAGTTGTAAAGTTCGATCAATATGTTCGCTGGATTCAGGGTGAAAAGTAATATAGGTTGCACCAGCTTTTGCAAAATCAGGGATGATACGATCCACAGGTTTCACCATTAAATGTACATCAATTGGTGCTGTGACACCATGTTTACGCAAGGCTTCACAAACTAAAGGACCTATCGTTAAATTAGGCACATAATGATTATCCATTACATCAAAGTGAACTATATCTGCCCCAGCAGCTAAGACTTTAGTGACTTCTTCACCCAAACGGGCAAAATCTGCAGATAAAATGGATGGGGCTATGAGATAATCAGGCATATTTTTTCCTCAATGCAAAAAAAAAATTTATCCATCATAACACATTCAAACATTTACCTATTGGTGGCTTTTTTTTAGTTGTATATTAGAGTATGATAATATTGCTTTTTAAAATTAAATACTAAATTGTCTAAGGCAATCATAAAAAATGAATTTACAAATTGCTCAACGTGTTCAAGCAATTAAACCGTCTCCCACTTTAGCAGTGACCGCCAGGGCTGCTGAAATGCGAGCAGCTGGACATGATATTATCGGCTTAGGTGCAGGTGAACCTGATTTTGATACGCCGCAGCATATCAAAGATGCTGCAGTGTCTGCACTAAATAAAGGTTACACTAAATATACACCTGTTGATGGAATTGCTAGCCTAAAACAGGCGATTATTGATAAATTTGCCCATGATAATAATCTTGAATACAGTATGAATCAAGTGTTGGTTTCATCTGGTGGCAAACAAAGTTTTTATAATCTAGCACAAGCTTTGCTTAATCCTGGTGATGAAGTCATTATTCCTGCGCCTTATTGGGTATCTTATCCCGATATGGTGATGTTAGCAGGGGGAAAACCAGTGATTATTAGTGCTGATATTCAACAAGGATTTAAAATCCTGCCTGAGCAATTGGCGGGGGCAATCACTGAAAAAACTCGTTTGTTTGTGATTAATAGTCCTTCTAATCCAACAGGAGCACATTATACATCTGATGAATTATTTAAATTAGGGAACATTTTAAGCAAGTACCCCAATGTATTGGTGGCAACAGATGATATGTATGAACATATTCTGTGGGAAGGGAGTTTTAAAAATATCGTCAACTTATGTCCTGAACTCTATGAACGTAGCATTGTACTTAATGGGGTATCTAAAGCCTATGCAATGACAGGTTGGCGTATTGGATATGCAGGTGGTCCAGAAAAACTGATACAAAAAATGAAAACTATTCAGTCACAAAGTACCTCAAATCCGACATCAATTTCTCAATATGCAGCTCTTGCTGCTTTAAAGGGTGATCAATCTTTTATTCAGGATATGATTAAAACCTTTAAAGCGCGACATGATTTTGTATTAGATGCCTTACTCAAAATAAAGGGGGTAACATGTTTGCCCAGTCTAGGGACATTTTATATTTTTCCCAATATGCAAGGTGTCATGGATCGCTTAGGTCTCGAAACTGATGTGGCTCTGAGTGAATTTCTGATTGAAAAGGCTGGGATTGCCTTAGTACCTGGTTCTGCTTTTGGAGCACCTGGTTATGTGCGTATTTCATTTGCAACTAGTATGGATAATCTGATAAAAGCGATGGAGAGTTTGGATAATACTGTTACTTAAATCTAATTTTGAAAATAAAACACTTGTTGTGTTTTGACGACTCTCCCATATCAGAAGGAATATAAAAAGTCTTAAAATATGAGCTTTAATACAATGAATGCCAAACGCCTGTTCAAAGAAAAACAAGCATTAATCTATTTAGACTATAAAATTACTTATGAGGCATTGCCACATGAAAGCATTCAACAATTGTCGCCATTTGTAAAGGCACGAACAAAAGAGTTGTACAACTTGGCGAGAACTCAACCACAACATGCGATTTCTCCCTTGCTTGATATGATCGGCAAATATCCTACAGTACCTGTTTTTTATAACTATTTACGTATTGCCTATGAAATTACTGGGCAATCTGAAAAGGCTGACGAATTGCTTGAGGAGATTTATCAAAAATTTCCAGATTATCTATTTGCTAAGACTAACTATGCCTTCCGCTGTTTGAGAAACGGAAGACGCGAAAAAGTTCCTGAAATTTTTGGTAATAAATTTGATTTGAAATTACTTTATCCACACAGGCTTGTATTTCACCTTTCTGAATTTACAGCTTTTACCAGTGTCATGGCTTTATATCATCATCTGAGTGGAGAGCGTGATCAGGCATTGATTCATTACAAACGTCTCAAACAGTGGGCACCTAATCATGATTTAACCAAAGTGGTTCAATATCAACTTCATCCTACTTTGTTACAAAAATTGTTGGATAAATTAGGTTGGGTTCTTTATAAGAGATTTTATAAGATCGAAATGAATGTTAAAGATGGTATGGACGTTTGGGAAAAATCAGAATTCGCAAACTCAAATGCCCATTTTTCAAAAATATTTTAATGAAACAATGGTTTAAACAATTAGCTCCACGAGAGCGTCATACCTTAATAATAGGGGCAATACTGTTGGCGAGTATTTTGGTGTATTTTTTGTTGTGGGAACCTTTTATTATAGCTCGTACTCAATTAGTAAATATCGTTGCTGCTCAAAAAGTTACTTTGCGTTGGATGAGCAATGCAGCTGTTGAAGTACAGCAAAATTTACGCTTGTCACATATTGCTCTCCCCAAGAAATCTTTATTAAGTTTGATTGATAAAAGTATTCTACGTAGTGCACTTAATAAGACACACAAGCGTATTGAACAAAAAGTAAACGGTGAAGTACGTGTCAATTTTGAGCATGTGAGTTTTACAGAATTAATGCGGTGGTTAGAACAATTGTATAAACAATATCAAGTAGAAGTGACTACGATTAGTGTTGAGCGTCTAAATGAACCCGATAAGGTGAAAGTACATTTGATATTAAAATTGTAGATTATGCACCTAATTCAATTTGAAGAACTTTAACCGTTTCTGATGTTGCTGATTATTGTATTTTTGAATGACTTCTAACGGGTTAAATTTTATTATGATACAGCCCCCCCCCATTTCTCTCCCTTTTAGCTTTGCTAAACGTCATGGTGCGATATTCACTCATATTGATGAACACGGTGCTGCTGTTATCAGCCATTGCCCCAAAATAACACGTCATACATTAAGTGAAGTGCGTCGTTTTGTGGGGAAACCTTTGAATTTACATACGATTTCTGTGGAAACCTTTGATGTTCTACTCACTACCCATTATGAGCAAAGCAACCAATCTATGCAAATGATGGAAGGATTAGGGGAAGAATTAGATTTATTTCAAGTCGCGCAGCAACTTCCTGAACCAGAGGATTTATTAGAAAAAGCCGATGATGCACCCATTATTCGTCTTATCAATGCCCTGTTTTCCGAAGCGATTAAAGAAAATGCTTCCGATATTCATATTGAACCATTTGAAAGTCGGCTTGTTGTGCGATTTCGCATTGATGGTGTATTACGTGAAGTACTAGAACCTCGGCGTATATTAGCACCATTGTTGGCTTCTCGCATTAAAGTTATGGCAAAATTGGATATTGCAGAAAAACGTTTGCCACAAGATGGACGTATTTCTTTGCGTATTGCAGGACGTGCTGTTGATGTACGTGTCTCTACGATGCCCTGTGGACATGGTGAAAGAGTTGTTTTACGTTTATTGGATAAACAAGCGGGACGTTTAGATTTAAAACATTTAGGCATGCAGGAAAATAGCTTAAATCGTTTAGAAGAAATTTTAAAAAAAACACATGGTGTGATTCTTGTAACGGGACCCACAGGTTCAGGTAAAACAACCAGTTTGTATGCTATGCTAAATTATCTGAATGATCGTAGCCGTAATATAATGACGGTAGAAGATCCCATAGAATATTATTTAGATGGCATTAGTCAAACCCAAGTGAATACTAAAGTTGACATGACATTTGCACGAGGATTACGTGCCATTTTACGACAAGATCCTGATGTCGTAATGGTTGGAGAAATTCGTGATGTTGAAACCGCCAAAATTGCTGTACAAGCCAGTTTGACTGGACACTTAGTATTATCTACTTTGCATACTAACACCGCTATCGGTGCTGTCACACGTCTCAGAGATATGGGTGTTGAACCATTTTTGCTCTCCTCTACTTTGATTGGCGTGATGGCACAACGTTTAGTGCGTTTATTGTGTCCTGAATGTAAACAAGCTCATCCCTCAAAGCCTAATTTATATATCCATCAAGGTTGTCAACATTGCAACGATATTGGTTATCGGGGACGCACGGGTATTTATGAATTATTTAACATAGATAACACCCTTCGTACTATGATGCATGATAGTGCGGGACAACAAGCCTTAGAATCCTACGCATATAAACAGAGTGAAAATATGCAACAAGATGCTATGAAACGAGTGGTGGCAGGAGAAACAACACTTGATGAATTGTTGAGAGTAACAAATGAAGCCTGAAATTAGTATCAGCCCTGCATATAAAGCCCGTTTTCTTAGACTCTCAAAAGCATTTTTGAACTCATTGTGATAATGAAATTATTGAAATTTAAAATAAATTTTAAACTGATATATAATATTATAATTGACCAATTACATTATGGCAAAAATTATCAATATGTCTCGCCAGATCGTGATACTTTGAGTAAGACTACTTTTGAATATCAGCCCGTAATTAGTGTGCTTCTCCCTACTTATAACACTCCAGCCCACTTTTTAAGTGCTTGCCTAGATTCCGTAATCAATCAAATATATCCATATTGGGAACTGTGTATCGCCGATGATGCCTCTATAGAACCACAAGTGCGCGAAGTGTTAGAAGATTACCAAAAACATTTTCCGACAAAAATAAAAATTACTTACTGTGAAAGCAACAGACATATTTCTGCCACCACTAATGCTGCACTAGCACTAGCAACTGGGGAATTTATAGCCTTATTGGACCATGATGATTTATTAACAGAAGATGCCCTGTTTGAAATGGTCAAGTGCCTCAATGAAAAAATGGATGAGCCAATTGATCTGATTTATTCTGATGAAGATAAATGGGATGGATCATATTTTCAAGAACCTTTTTTCAAACCAAATTGGGCCCCAGAAATTCTTAAAGGGCAAATGTATATTGGTCATCTCACTGTTTACCGTAAAAGCCTATTAGAAGAATTGGGTGGTTTCAGATTAGGTGTGGAAGGCAGCCAAGATTGGGATTTAGCACTCAGAGTTACAGAAAAAGCACGTAATATTCAACATATACCAAAAATTTTATATCATTGGCGCAAACATAGTAACTCCACTGCTTCCAGTTTGGATAATAAAAGTTATGCTGTTCAAGCTGGTTTGAAAGTGGTGCAAGATGCCTTGGATCGGGAAAAAGAGAATGGACAAGCTCTTTTAAATAACATGAACAACTGTATCATTGTACATTATCCAGTTGAAAACAAACCTTTAGTTAGTATTATTATCCCGACAAAAGATAAAGCTGATTTATTAACATCTTGTGTTGATTCTATTGTTCAAAATACGGATTATCCTAATTGGGAAATAATTATCGTAGATAATGGCAGTGAAGAAAAAGCCACTTTTGAATTCTTTGAATCTTGTCAAAAACGTTTGGGCATCAAACGTTTTAAAATCCACCAAGATCCTAGCCCGTTTAATTTTTCTTATTTGGTTAACCAGGGTGTAAAGGTTGCACAAGGCAGTATGATACTTTTATTAAATAATGATACAGAACTCATTAGCCCCAGTAATTGGTTAGAGGAAATGGTTGGTTATGCGCAACGTAAAGCCATTGCTTGTGTTGGTTGCAAACTATTATATAATGATGATACCATGCAGCATGCAGGGATTATTTGTGGTATTGGAGGCATTGCGAGCCATAGTCACGTAGATTTTCCTGTGCAAAGTCCTGGCTATTTTACTCGTTTGAATATTGTAGCAAACTATTCTGGGGTGACTGGGGCTTGTTTAATGATTAAGCGAAGCTTATGGGAAAAAGTGGGTGGCTTTGATGAACAGCTAGCTGTGGCTTTTAATGATGTGGATTTTTGCTTGAGACTTTTAAAGCAAAATTATAGACATCTTGTTTTACCACAGGTGTTATTCTACCATCATGAATCTAAGAGTCGGGGACAAGAGGATACTCCATTGAAACAAAAGCGTTTTGCTCGGGAAATTGAGTTTATGCAGACACGCTGGCCAAAAATAGGTGGACCAGATCCTTATTACAGTCCACATTTTAATCAAAAATCAAGTGGAGACTTTTCTATTAGTCCAAATTCTATTTATGTTAAATCGAAAAATAAGATCACCCTGCACAAAATTTGGAAAAGACTCAAAAGTAAATTGAATATCTACAAGAGACAGCATAACTTGAAAAAACGTATGAAAACGCATTTTTTCTCGGATTTCAAAAATAAATAATCTCATTTTGTTTTATCATAAGCCAGTTTTAGAGAGGATACTTTTTTTTAAAGGTATCATAAAAAAAATTTTAGTACACTTGAAAAATCAGATTTTTCCCTATCATAACCACCAAGGATAAAGAAACCATGACACAGAACTTAAATAAAATATCTGTCTGTGCCATTGTCGTAAGCTATAACCCCAGCATAGAAAAATTACGAGAGATCTTCTGTGCTTTAAACACACAAGTTTCTCAGATTATTGTGGTTGATAATGGTTCGGATATTGAAACAATCAGATTCTTGCATTTAAGAGATGATATTGTATTAATTGAATTGGGTAAAAATTTTGGTATTGCTACAGCCCATAATAAGGGGATTATGTGGGCAAACGAGCAAAATTACAGCTATGTTCTACTCATGGATCATGACAGTGTACCAATGCCTAATATGGTGCTTTACTTAGTGAATACAATGACAGAATTATTGGCGCAAAATATACAGGTTGCAGCGTTGGGAACGAGATATCGTGATCCTATCACAAAACATTCTTCCAGTTTTTTACGTTTTGGATTCTTGAAATTCAAAAAAATATTTTGTAAATCTATCAAAACAGTTATTGCTGTTGATTTACTGATTTCATCAGGTTCACTTATTCCAGTGAAAGTTTTGAAAGAGATTGGTTTAATGGATGAACAGTTATTTATTGATCATGTTGATACTGAATGGTTTATTCGAGCAAAGCACAAGGGATATCATAGTTTTGGCGTATGTGAGGCGGTGATGACTCATAGGTTGGGTGAAAGGAGATATAAACTTTGGTTAGGTTATTGGCGTTATGTCCCATTACATAGCCCATTAAGGTGTTACTATCAATTTAGGAATAGTATCCTTTTATACAAAAGAAATTATATGCCCTTACGCTGGAAGATAAATGATATTGTGCTCTTATTCTCATTAGCTTCATTTTACCTCATTTTTGTTCCACGAAGAACCACATATCTTGCGATGTTTATCAAAGGTATTTGGCATGGTATTATTAATAAAGTAGGGCATCATGAACAGCAATTCCCGCCAAAAAAATAAAGGGGTAGTGTTGCAATGTAAATGATGATCTTATGTCGGACGCATCTGACGCGACACTAATTTATTTTTAGAACATCCACATTGCACCACTACCCTATTGTTATTTCTGCTTTAAGACCAATAAAGTAATATCATCAAAAACCTTTTGTTGACCAATATATTGCCGCACATTATCAATCACAGCTTGACGAATATCATCCACTGAACTTTGCCAATTGACTTGCACAATATCACAAAGCCGTTCTAAGCCATATTCCTCTCTTTGGATATTTTCTGCCTCAGTAATGCCATCAGTGTAAAGTACTGCAACATCACCTGTATTCAATGTCACTGTGATTTGATTCACATATTCAGAAATATCATCAAGCATGCCAACTGGAAAGCCTAAATCGATTGTATCTATCACCTCAACATTGCCCTTTCTGACCACAATCATTTCTTCATGTTGACCGCTTAAACTAAGTTGTCCATCCTTATAATCCAACAAAATAAGAGTCATGTTTTTATCACAATCCATCCGTTGCACATTTTCATAAAGGGTGGTATTGATGCTTGTCAAGAACTTGACGGGATCCATTTCATTATTAACTAATAGTGAACGTACGGCAGTTTGTACCATAATTGCTAAAACACCGCTTTCCAAACCATGTCCTGTCACATCACCAATAGCAATTAAAACACGATCATTATGATGTAAAACATCGTAGTAATCACCACCGACTTCATCAGCTGCTTCCATAAAACCAGCGATATCTAAACCTTCAATGCGTTGAAGTTCTTCTTCTTTAGGTAAGATCATCTGTTGTAGTTGGCGCGACACATCTAATTCAGCACTCATGCGAAAATTATCAGATTTTAACTGCTCATTAAGTTGCAAAATTTCTTGATTTGCTTGTGCTAGTTGCCCTGTGCGTTCTTCAACTTTTTGCTCCAACGTATGATATAACTGTGCATTTTCTAAAGAAATCGCTGCTTGAGAAGATAAAACACTAAGCACTTGCAAACGTTTTGGGGTAAAAACCTCTGTAGTCAAGTTATTCTCTAAATATAAGATACCCATTAATTGACCTTGATTGAGAAGAGGTATTCCTAAAACAGATTTGGTTTTATTTTCCACAAAATATTGGTCAGAGGTAAATTGACCTTTTTGAGCAGCATCATGCAAAACGACACTTTCTTTAGCATGGCTGATATAGTTGATAAGCGTACAAGGAAATTGATTCGGCTCAATCTTTTGAGCTTGCAAAACCTTCACTTCTTCATCAGTGCCTTCCGCTTCAATGAACCAATCCCCCTTCTTTTCCAAAATCAAATATCCCTGTTGGGCACCCGCATTTTCGATGACAATCTTCATCAAATTTTCTAATAAACGTGCCAAATCCATTTCACCTGCAATAGCTTGAGAAGCTTTGAGAATACTGGTAAAATCAAGCATACCTGAAGCACTATCTACAACACAAGTATTTGTCGTTGTAACTGTAGTACTATGAACCTTCTCTTTAAGTTGAGGATAGCGTGTTTGTAAATCTTTCACTTTAGCAAGTGCACCCCAACGTGCATAAGCACCAATAGCTTCTCGTAAATAATGATTCGCGAGATGATTTTGTCCCTTAGCAAGATAAAAGTGACCCGCTAATTCATTGCCTAAAGCTTCTTCATTGACATATTCATTCTTATGGGCTAAAGCAATGGCTTGGTCATAATATTCTCTCGCTTTTTCATCTTTACCAGAGACACGAGCACGTTCCGCTTCAACCAGATAAAATTTATGCTGATAGTTCATCGGGGCATGATGCGCCCATTTTTTCATCTTTTTCTGGTTAGCGGCAACTTTTTTAGAATTGTCATTCACCGCAAGTTTAGTCAAAGAGTCATAAAAGTAAAAGACAGGAACTTGTGTCGAAGAGGTTACTCCTGTCAAATACTTTTCAGCTAACAGCGCATTAACCTTCGCATCATGATAAGCTTGAAAAAGATAGCAAAGCATCAATTTACTACTATAATAACGACAAATAGCATTATTATTCTTTGAATCATTATACAGAAATAGCATTGTCTCTTCATCATAATCCTCACCGCTTAAACTGCAAGGATCCTCACTTTTCCCCTGCAAATTCAAAATGACCTGCCAAGAAATTTCATACAAAAAAGAACTTGCCCCTTGAACAATGGAATGACGGTATTTGAGCATTTCTTTTTCTATACTGTTCAAGTTTTCCCCGATAAAACACAATTGAAATGGGCACCCCATAAGAGAAAATCCTGCAAATTCTATATCACCAGTTTCCAGCCCTATTTGATAAGCACCCATCAACGGTTTTAAAACATTCCTCGTATGTTCTTTCCAATGCACAATGAAATTGTTGACCACATAGGTGACTTTACTTTTAAATTCTTTAGCTTGAAACCGTTCTTCCAACCTTAAAGCCAATTGCCCAAATTGATAGCCCCTTTCAATATCACCAACTACGCCGCAAAGAATCATTCCATAACCCGCATAAGCATAAGCAGAAAGTGTCATATTGCCATATTTAACTGATAAAGTAACCAATTTAAATGCCAATAATGGCAACATTTCAGGTGTTGCAAGATAGGCGGCTGGCGAGATACTCGAAATAATACGCATTGCTGCTAATTTAGACGGATTGGTCATTTCAGGCAAATTTTCAAAATACTCAATCTCTTTCCTACCCACCGTTATCTTTGTTTCCAATAAACCAAGAATAATCTGCGATTTAGTGGGTTTTTGGGGTAATGAAATTTCCAACAGTGTTAAAACCTGCAAACCAAGTGCAACTGCCTCCATCAACTTGTTTTGGATGATATATGAGGAAATTCTTATTTCATAAACCCGCACTTTTTCAAGAAGTGTTTTGGCTTGTTGTAAGACTTCCTCAATTAAGGTATCCATTTCTTCACTATTACCATTTAGAGCCGCCGCTTCTGCCGCTTCTACATGAAGATTTAACACTAAATCATATTGTGTTTGCCAATTATCACCTAATAAGGAGAGTCCAAAAGTTAAATAATTAAATGCGGCTTGATAAGCTGCTGAGGCTTTGGCTTTTTGACCAGCTGTAAGATTCAAACGGGCTAAAGCATCCCGTTCTGATTGCTGATTAATTAATTCAATACCCGAATTCAATTGATCAACAATACTAAAGATACTTTGCTTTTGGCGATCACGTGCCAACATGAATTGACCAATTTTCCAATGTACCGCTTGTTTTTGCTCATCAGGAATGATGGAATAAACCGCTTGTTGAATACGGTCATGTGCAAATTTATAATCGTTTTCTACTGAAAAAACTAATCCCTCTGATAGAGCATCCCAAAAATCTTCTTTAGTTTCTAATATGTCTTTTTCATAAACTTTCGCCAACATTTCTATTTCAAAACGATTTCCAATGCAAGCAGCGAATTTTAAGACTTCTTGTGTTTTTTCATTCAATTTTCGTACTTTGCCAACCATCAATTCAATCACATTATTTGTGATATTGAGGACATCAATTTGTGCTAAATCCCATTGCCATTTGCCTTGTTTCAAATCAAAATTGAACAAATTTTCCGTATACAAAGTTTTCAGGAATTCACCCATAAAAAATGGATTACCACCAGTTTTGGTCATAACTAACTGTGCTAATGCCCGCGTTTTCTCTAGGGTATCACACACAGTATCAGCAACGAATTGGTTAATATCGGGTAAACCTAAAGGTGCCAGGGTAAGTGTTTTGATATTGATACTGTTTTTTTGCAGTTCCTCTTTTGTCAACATCAAAGGATGAATAGCATCGACTTCATTATCCCGATAAGCACCGATTAAAAATAAATATTGGCTTTGTGGCATTATGAGTTCTATTAATTTCAAACTGGCAGAATCAGCCCATTGCAAATCATCCAAGAAAATAACTAATGGATGTTTTGCTTGACAAAAGACTTGGATAAAGTTTTGAAAAACTAAGTTGAACCGATTTTGTGCTGCTGTTGAACCGAGTTTTGGTACTGGTGACTGTGTCCCGATAATGATCTCAATTTCAGGGATTATTTCAGTAATCACTTGACCATTTGGTCCGACAGCCGCTATAATTTTGCTTTTCCAGCTTGCTAATTGTGTCTCATTTTCCGTGAGGAGTTGTTGGACTAAATCACGAAAAGCCATTTGAAATGCAGAATAAGGAATATTACGTTGAAATTGGTCAAATTTACCTGCAATAAAATAGCCCTGTGTTTCTGTGATCGGTTTATAAATTTCTTGTACCAATACAGATTTTCCAATACCAGAATAGCCTGCGACTAGCATTAATGCACTTTTACCCTGGCTTGTATTGTGAAAAGTATCAAGTAATGTTTCTATCTCAGACTCTCGCCCATAAAGTTTTTGTGGCAGTTGAAATTTGTCAGAAATATCCTCTTGACCTAAAATAAAATGCGGTTGTTTCAAGCACTTTTCTAAATCTGCTTTTAAACCCCAAGCACTTTGGTATCTCGCTTCTGCCGCTTTTTCCAGTAATTTCATAATGATATGTGAAATCATTTCTGGAATATCTGAATTTAAGATATGAGGTGGTATCGCTTTTTTGGCAAGATGACAATGTAGCAATTCCATCGTATCATCCGTTTCAAAGGGTAAGTGATGGGTGAGTAACTCGTAAAAAGTGACCCCTAAAGCATAGAAATCAGTGCGATAATCCATTGCACGATTCATACGTCCAGTTTGCTCAGGTGATAGGTAAGCCAATGTGCCTTCTAACTTATTAGGATTTTTGAGACTAGGATTTTCACGGGGTAAAATAGTTGAAATACCAAAATCAATAATTTTTAATTGACCCGTGTTTTGGTTCCAAACCAGATTGCTGGGGTTAATATCTTTATGAATAATATTAGCCGCATGAATTTCACCTAAAATTGTCGTGGCTTGAATAAAAATAGGTAAACATTCTAGCCAATCAGATATTTCTGAAGCTTGCATCCATTGTTTTAAGGAATCTCCGCCAAAGTCCTCAAAAATTATTACCAAACGATCCTCATATTTCTCCAAATGATAGGCTTTAATAACACCTGCTAAATTCAGACGATTCGTGATCTCATATTCTTGACGGTAGTGGGCTAATTGTTTAGGTGAATTTTCTTTTGGAATTTTAAGGATAACCCGTTGATTATCCTCAATTCGCAAGGCACGATAAAGCCAGGAATTGCTACTTTCATAAAGTTGATAAAAAATCTTATAGTTAGGAATCGTTATCATTATTTTTCATTTCCTATTTTGTATTTATAGAATAAGATGCACATTATTCTAATATGCAAAATTTGTTATAATTTTCAGTTTTTAATGATTCAAAAAAACAAAATAATGGAAACATCAACTGATATCAAAATAGATGGTGCAATGGGTGAAGGTGGTGGGCAAATCCTACGATCTGCTCTTGCATTATCTATCTGTACTGGTAAATCCTTTCAAATTAATAGAATTAGGGCTGGACGAAAAAAGCCAGGATTAGCACGCCAACATTTGACTGCTGTTCGTGCTGCTCGTGATATTTCTGGCGCACAGATTGCAGGTGATGAGATTGGTTCGACTACGTTAAGTTTTAAACCAGGAGATATTTATTCTGGAAATTATCATTTTGCCATTGGTACCGCTGGTAGCACAACATTGGTATTGCAAACCGTTTTATACCCACTTTTGTTGGCTGCTGGTGAATCTCGTATTACTTTAACAGGTGGAACACACAATATCCATGCCCCACCTTTTGACTTCTTAGCGCAAGCCTTTTTGCCCATTCTAAATAGTATGGGTCCACAGGTGAAATTAAATCTCGAACGGTATGGCTTCTTTCCTCGCGGGGGTGGTCAATTGACTGTGCATATTAGACCAACACCTAAATTAAAAAGCATTAATTTAATGGAACGTGGCACAATTCAAGCTTATCAAGCGAGAGCATTGATAACCAGTATTCCTGAACATGTCGCTCAACGTGAATTAGACCGTGTGGGCAAGAAAATGAAATGGTCAAAAGATTGTTTACATCATTGCCCATTGCCCGCCAATCAAGGACCAGGTAATGTTTTATTATTGGAAGTGAAAAGTAAACAAATAACAGAAATCTTCACAGGTTTTGCCCAACGGGGAATACGAGCTGAATCTGTAGCAGATGGGGTAATTAAAAAAGCAAAAGATTACATTAAAGCTGATGTTGCTGTGGGTGAATACTTAGCGGATCAATTATTGTTGCCATTGGCTTTAGCAGGTGAAGGGGAATTTAGCACTTTGACGCCTAGTGTCCATACTTTGACTAATATAGAAGTGATTAAAATGTTTCTATCTGTATCTATTACAACACATCAACTAAAAGGGAAAAAGTGGATTATTCGGGTGAAATCCATTTAAATTCCAAGTTCGTAATTAGGTAAGACCCACAAAAGGTGCGTAGAACGCACCACAGGAAAACATCACTTTGTTTTGGGAATTTCTCTAACAAGGCGAAAACCAATATTATAATCACGAGAATCTGGTAGAAAACGGTAACGATTAGAAACTCGTGCAAACTTAAAACCACTATACCAAGAACCACCACGAATAGCACGAAGAGCGGTGCTATTGTGTTTACTTAAACACCGCTGTTCTTTTCCAGTCTCAGTATATTTTTCCTCATATTCAGAACATGTCCATTCATAAACATTACCTACCGTATCATATAATTTAAAAGGATTAGCCGCAAAGGAACCAACAGGTGCTGTTTTCTTATTATCCCATAAACTACCACATCCCTCACAATTAGCCATATTCAAGCCGATTTCATTTCCCCACCAATAGTGCGTATCTGTATCAGCCCGAGCGGCATATTCCCATTCTACTTCCTTTGGTAGGCGATATCTTTGATTAGTTTCTTGACTTAACCATTCTGCATAAGCATTGGCTTCATGCCAAGAAACATTAATGACTGGACGATTACCTCTTCCCCAACCATTATCATTTGGCAAATGTCGCTTAGTTTCTTGAGCAAAAATATCGTATTCTATAAAACTGATCTCATATCGACTGATTGCAAAACGGCTAACAGAAACATCATGATCATTACCGATACGAAAATGTCCTGCAGCAAGCACCACCATTTCTGGACCAAAACCACCATATCGTAAGGGTTCACTAAATATTTTACCAGGCGTACATTGGCAAGCCTTTGAAATAGGGGGGGGTAGCAATATTGCGCTTGGTGTAAAAAAAGGAATAATATAGATATATTCAATCAATAGCAGCAAAAAACCACCTATAATACCAGTAAGAATGGTCATAAAAACGGCTTTTATCAATTTAGCTTCTCCTTGGATTTACAAAATATTTTCATGAAAACCTGATAAACTTGATTTTTTTAAAAAATAAAAGCAATTGATTATGCAAACATCAACTCCACCTTCTAAAATTCGACTGGATAAATGGTTATGGGCTGCGCGTTTTTTTAAAACCCGTAGTTTAGCAACAACAGCCATAAACAGTGGACAAGCTCGAATAAACTTGCAACGCATTAAACCTGCTAAAGAAGTTCATATCGGTGATCAATTGACCATACGTACTCGTTATGTTGAACGTACCATCATTGTACAAGCTTTATCTAAACAACGCCGCCCTGCAAAAGAAGCCGTATTCTTATATGAAGAAACACCAGAAAGTATCCAAAATCGTGAACGAAACGCTGAATTACATCAACAAGCAGTCGCTTTACGTCCACGTGGTGTAGGACGTCCTACAAAAAAAGAACGTCGTACTATTCACCGTTTTATCCAAAAATAAAAAGAACAAACTCCTTTTTTTAGTATATCATATCACGATTTTTTAGATATCAATGTCCAATACTTTTAAAAATTTATCACAAGGCAACAAAAAAATTACATGTTATATAGCCTATGATTATCTTTATATCTAATGTGATAACTGAAATATCCTTTTTTCTCCGCCCATTATCAGATATAATAAGCGGTTTTTATTTTATCTGTCATCAAAAATTATAGGAAATAACATGGTTTCTATTCGTTTAAGTCGTGGTGGCGCGAAAAAGCGTCCCTTTTATCACATTGTTGTCACCGATTCACGTAATCGTCGGGATGGACGATATATTGAGCGTTTGGGATTTTTTAATCCTATTGCTACAAGTAAAGAAGTGGCTTTATCCCTTGATCTGACGCGTACCCAATATTGGTTAGGTGTCGGTGCACAACCGAGCGATAGAGTCGCGCAGTTAATAAAGCAACAAACTAATGCGCCCACTGAAACCATAGCTCCTGTCACACCAGCTGCGAGTTGATAACTTATAACTAATAACTTATAATGCGGGTAATCCTGGGACGAATTAGCGGCTTTTATGGGGTACGTGGTTGGGTTAAAGTGTTTTCTTACACTAAGCCTATTGCCAATATTCTCAACTATTCATCTTGGCAACTTTGTCAACATGAACGGTGGCAAACAGTGTCTCTCTGTGAAGGGAAAATACATGGTAAAGGCATTATTGCCCGTTTAGACTCGATTCATGATCGAGATGAGGCAGCCCGTTTACTTGGCGCAGATATTGCTGTTGAACGTGAACAATTACCGTCCACGTATAACGGTGAATATTATTGGGCAGATTTAATCGGATTAACAGTGGTAAACCACGAGGGCGTTACTTTGGGTCAAGTTGATCATTTGTTAGAAACAGGTGCGAATGATGTTTTAGTTGTTAAAGGAGAACGTGAACGCTTAATACCTTTTTTACCTGAACATGTGATACTTGATGTTGATTTAGTACAACATCTCTTACATGTTGATTGGGATGCAGATTTTTAACTTCTCCATGCACATTGGCGTTATTAGCTTATTTCCAGAAATGTTCGACGCAATACGTTGTTGTGGTATCACTGCTCGGGCTTTAGAAAAGAATTTATTGCAGCTATCGACTTGGAATCCAAGAGAGTTTACCCATAATAAACATCGTAGTGTTGATGACCGACCTTATGGCGGTGGACCAGGTATGGTAATGCAAGTAGAACCGCTTAGGACTACAATTCGGGCTGCTACCACAATAATGGGCAAGGAGACACAAGTAATTTATCTCTCTCCGCAAGGCCGTCGTTTAGATCAGGCGGGTGTACGGACATTATTAAATTATAGACGTTTACTTCTAGTGGCAGGCCGCTATGAAGGAATAGATGAGCGCTTAATAGCGCAAGATATTGATGAGGAATGGTCGATAGGCGATTATGTACTCAGTGGTGGAGAATTGGCAGCAATGGTGATGATTGATGTCTTGACACGCCAATTACCTGGCGCCTTGGGACATGAAGAATCGGCTGTTGAGGACTCGTTTTATGCAGGATTATTGGATCACCCTCATTATACGCGCCCTGAAGAAATTGACGGTCAAACTGTTCCTGCCGTTTTATTGTCTGGTAACCATGCAGAAATTGCCCTTTGGCGACATAAACAAGCTTTGGGGAGAACATGGTGCAAACATCCAGAATTATTGAAGAAAATAAGTTTAACTGCCGAACAACAAATGCTTTTAAATGAATTTATTGAAGAGCAAACGACAAAGGATATATAAGAAATGGCAAATATTATTGCCCAATTAGAAAAAGAACAAATGACAAGAGAATTACCTCCTTTTAGTCCAGGTGATACCATCATTGTCAAAGTTAGAATTATAGAAGGTGAGAAGGAACGTTTACAAGCCTTTGAAGGTTTAGTGATTGCGAAGCGCAATCGGGGATTACATTCTGCCTTTACAGTACGTAAAATATCACATGGAGAAGGCGTAGAACGGGTATTTCAAACACATAGCCCACTCATTGCTTCCGTTGAAGTTAAGCGACGTGGTGATGTACGACGTGCAAAACTTTACTATATGCGTGGTTTACGTGGTAAAGCAGCGCGCATTAAGGAGAAAATTGTTGCTAAACAGGCTCGATAACACTTATGCCGTCCTTTGATATAGTTTCAGAAGTCAATTTGCATGAATTATCTAATGCTGTCAATCAAACAAATCGAGAAATCTCAACACGGTTTGATTTTAAAGGTTCTGATGCCTATATAGAATCTAGTGAAGAAACCTTAACTTTACATGCAGAAAATGAATTTCAACTGAATCAAATAACAGATATCTTGCATAAAAAATTGGCAAAACGTAAGGTTGATATTAGTTCGCTAGAGGTTGGAGAAGCTGAAATCCAAAATCGTCGAGCACGTTTATCCATGACAATTAAGCAGGGTATAGATAAGGAAGTTGCAAAAAAAATTGTTAAAACGATAAAAGAGACTAAACTCAAAGTACAAGCAGCCATTCAAGGCGAACAAGTGCGTGTCACTGGAAAAAAAC
>DAOVTJ010000231.1 GCA_030633165.1 Thiomargarita sp.
AAAATAACAATAAAATTTAGTCAAGTAGAAAGAGATACGGCTTCAAAGCAAATTTTAATACTCAAAAATCCTTCTCAATATATTCCACATACGATAGAAGATCTTGCTGATTTATCATTACAACTCCGCTATGCGACTGAAACTAAAACGATTTTGATAGAAGTCGTAAATGTTAAAGAATTTACATTATGCGCTCGCCTAAAATCAATCACCGATATTCAAGAAATCGCAAAAATACAAAGTGCCGTTATTGAAATTAAAAATCCCAGCTTTATTTTAGAAAACCTAAAAACCGTCTTTAGACAACTGCCTTATCGCAATGATGACAATCTACAAGCTAATTTAACTAAAAATATTGAATTTATTTTTGGTCCACCTGGTACAGGAAAAACAACTTATTTAGCTAAAGAAAAAATTATGCCTTTGATGACAAAGGATTTAAAAGTATTAGTGCTTACACCAACAAATAAAGTTGCTGATGTTTTAGTTAAAAAAATGGCTAAACCTTATAAAAAATGGTTAATTCGGTTTGGTGTGACAAGCGATAAAGACATTGAAAAAGCAGGAATTTTAAAAGATAAATCCTTTAAAATTAAGAAAGTTAAAAAATGTGTGGTGATTACCACTATTGCCCGTTTTTTATATGATGGTTTTTTAGACTGTCCACTTAAAAAGTATAATTGGGATATTATCGTATTTGATGAAGCCTCTATGATCATGCTAGCACAAATGGCTTATGTGCTTTATCAACAAAAAGATTGTCATTTTATTATTGCCGGTGATCCTTTTCAAATTCAACCCGTGGTTATTGCCGAAGCGTGGAAAGAAGAAAATATTTATACATTATTAGCCTTAAAATATTTTCAATCATTGAAAACAGATTATCCAATGACAATTATGACAACACAATATCGAAGTATTCCCCCATTAGGGGCTTTATTTAGCCAATTTACATACAATAATATTTTAAAGCATCACCGCACACTAGCTGATAAAAAAAAGATTGGTTTTAACTTAAAAGAAATAACGGTTATCAAATTTCCTGTGAATAAATTTGACAGTCTTTATCGTTCACAACGACTAGACAAAGGCGGTGCATACCATATTTATTCCGCTATTTTTACTGTTGAATTTGCTCTTTATCTCTCAAAAAAAATACACGGTGATGCGACTTGGCGAATAGGTATCGTTTGTCCCTATTTAACGCAAGCAAGTTTAGTCGAAAAAATGATAGCTGTGCTTTTTGTGAGTCATCCACGAATTCAAATAGTGACAGGTACAGTCCATAGATTTCAAGGGGATGAGTTTGATATTATTCTAACTTTATTGAATCCACCGCCTCAAATTAGTTCAAACATCTTTTTAAATAATCAGAACATCTTAAATGTTGCTATTAGCCGTGCTAAAAATTACCTTATCATGATAATCCCAGATATTGAAGGCTTAACACAGATTAAAAAAATTGAAGACATTCTGAGAAATAATGATATTAAGCCCTATTTTGAAGAATTCACATCTGCAGAAATCGAGCAAATCATCTTTAATCAAAATAACTACATTTATGAAAATTCATTTATTACCACACATCAAAAGGTTAATATTTATGCTAAAGCTGAAAAAAGATATGAAATAAGATGTGAAGAGAATGCGGTGGATATTCAATTGAAAGTATAGTTATACCAATACTAAATTATCTCGGTGAATTAATTCAGGTTCATCAACATAATTAAGAACATCTACAATTTTATCACTTGACAAGCCCAAAATTTTCTCCGTTTCTTCTGCGGTGTAATTCACTAAACCACGTGCTACTTCCTGTCCATCAGGGCTGAGACAAAGCACCATTTCTCCTCGTTCAAAGTCTCCCTCACTACGCGTTACCCCTATTGGTAAAAGGCTTTTACCTGAATGGCGTAATACCTTGACAGCACCGTCATCTAAATATAATCGCCCACGCATTTTAAGATGTGATGCTAGCCATTGTTTACGTGCCGCTATGGGCGCTTGAGCAGGTAACAATACTGTCCCTATCTTTTCTCCAGCAGCAATTCGTAAGAGCACATTAGACACTTTACCTGATGCAATTTGTGTTATTGTGCCAGAACGAGCAGCTAATGTGGCAGCTTTCAGCTTAGTCAACATACCACCGCGTCCCAATTTACCTCCTGTATCTCCAGCCAAAGATTCCAAATTAGGATCACCAGCATATCCGTTTTGAATCAAGCGAGCTGTTGGATCAATGCGTGGCTCACATTCATATAATCCTTCTTGATCCGTCAATATGACCATCATATCTGCTTCTATCAAATTAGCCACTAAACCTGCTAGCGTATCATTATCACCAAACCGAATTTCTTCCGTTGTTACCGTATCATTTTCATTGACAACTGGTACCACATTTAAATTAAGAAGGGTACGTAAAGTACTACGCGCATTAAGATAACGTTGACGATTAACTAAATCTTCATGAGTCAACAAGATTTGTGCAGTTTGCATCGCATGTTCTTGAAAAAAAGACTCATAAGTTTGTATCATACCCATTTGCCCAATAGCAGCGGCAGCTTGTAATTGATAGAGCGCAGTTGGACGTTCTGTCCACTTTAAACGTGTCATACCCTCCGCCACTGCACCTGAAGAAACTAATACTAATTCTATATCAAGAGCAGCCATTTGTGCCACCCAATTTTTTATCGAAGCTTTATCTAAACCTCGTCCTTCATTGGTGAGTAAAGCACTACCAATTTTGATAATCCAACGTTTCTTCATAAATTAACCACTACTTCCACACGCCGATTAAGTGTTTTAATTTCACTAGGGGTATAATTTTCAGGATTAGATAATTTTAAAGGCTGTCTGTCTCCTTGACTACTGGCGCGAATTCTAGCTTTTATTTTTGATTTTAGAGTCAAATAGACTTTTAAAGCTTGAATATATCTTTTTGAAACACAGGCACAAGACTCTTCTTTAGGGTGTTGATGTCCAATCAAGATGATATCTTTAAAACCGTATTGTTTGAGATAAGCACCTAATTTTCGTGCAACCTTTTTTCCTTTGGGGCTTAGGCGAGTACTACTCTTTTTTTCATCAAAGGGTAAAGGAATGATGTGTTTTTCAGGTTTAAAGCCCCGTATATTCTCACGCATCATACCACTCGCTTTTCCAGCATAAGTGATAGTAGCATCTAAATTACCTGCTAAAACTTGTGCCTCAGAAGCCAATTGAAAGATTTTTTGAATTTCCAATAATGGGGGAGCTTGAGGTGTTACTTGAGGATCTGCTATTAAATCAAGGGCTTGATTATAAAATTCAGCTGTCTTTTGCCATTCTTTAGTATGTGCGACACATTTTGCACGGGCTACTTGTGTAGTCCAGAGGTTTGTCGGTGCCCGTTGTAACCACTTTTCTGCCTTGGTAAATTGCTTTTGCTGTATTAAAGCCTCTGCTTTTGTCGTCGCAATTTCTGTCATACTATGTTCTATATTGTCTAAAACTGTTTTTGGGCAATTAGTTTCTGTTTCAATGATAGTTAATAATCGCGCCAATCTGTCTATATTTTGAGCTTGTATAGCTTGTTCCATGTCATCTTGATAACATGTTGCAAAACTAAAGGGTGGTAAAAGTAGCAGAAGGCTCAAGGATAAAAGCGTTTTCATTAGTATTTCTTTATAAGTTATCGTAAAATTTCTAGCTTGACTGAATCAGAAGTTTTCACTTCTGATTCAGATTTTGGAAGTTAGTTAAACGGTTTAGCCCGTTCAATTAATTCTTCCAATCCTGCTTCAT
>DAOVTJ010000038.1 GCA_030633165.1 Thiomargarita sp.
AAAGGATTTAGAAACATGCTACCCCCAAATCAAAGCTAAAGTTATTAGTACATCAAGTGTTTTAGACTTTAGCAGCGTGCTAAAAGCCTCGCAAGCCATGGCTGGTGAGTTTGAATTGAAAGGATTACTCGAAAATTTGATGAAAATTGTCCTTGAAAATGCTGGGGCAGAACGGGGATTTCTCATTTTAGAAACCGATGGAATATGGCGGATTGAAGGTGCGATAGACAAAGAGAGTGTGACAGTATTACAAGCGATTTCTTTAACACAGGTTTTACCAACCACAGTGATCAATTATGTGATTCGCGCCCAAAAAAGTCTCGTTTTACATGATTCTTCTAAGAGAGGTCAATTTATCCGTGATCCGTATATTATTAAAAATAAAACAAAATCCGCTTTATGTACACCATTAATCGCTCAAGGTGAATTAACTGGTATTTTGTATTTAGAAAATAATTTAACAACGGGTGCTTTTACCTCTGATAGAGTGGAAGTGCTTAACTTGTTATCTTCACAAATGGCGATTTCAATTAAAAATAGTAAAACACTCGAAAGTGAAGTTCTTGAAAGAACTCAAGAACTTAGCAAAGCAAGAGATGCTGCTGAAACGGCAAATAGAGCAAAAAGTGTTTTTCTTGCAACAATGAGCCATGAATTACGGACACCGCTTAATGGTATTTTAGGATATGCTCAAATTCTCAAAATGGATCCCTCTCTTAATATGGAACAAAAGGAGGGAATTAATATTATTGAACAAAGTGGTGAACATTTATTATTACTGATTAATGATGTCCTTGATCTTGCTAAAATCGAGGCGGGTAAAATTGATATTGAGAAAAACAATTTTCATTTACAGGCTTTTTTAAAAAGTATTAATGAAATTGTTCGTATTCGTGCTGTACATCAAAATATATACTTAAAATTTGAACCATTAGAACCCTTGCCAGCTTGTGTTTATGGCGATGAAAAACGTTTGCGTCAAGTGCTAATTAATCTACTTGGCAATGCAATTAAATTTACAGATGAAGGGGGGGTTACTTTCAAAGTTAGTGTTTTATCCAGTCTTATCCGTTTTCAAATTGAGGATAGCGGTGTGGGTATTGCGCCTAAAGAATTACAAGAAATTTTCCAGCCTTTTCAACAAGTGGGTGATAAAAAACGTCAAACGGAAGGGACAGGTTTAGGGCTTACTATTTGCCGTAATTTGCTTGAATTAATGGACAGTGAACTGCAAGTATCCAGTAGAATTGGTGAAGGGAGCACTTTTTGGTTTGATTTAAATTTACCAGAAATATGCGAGTGGGTAGAAAAAATTACACCTGCCCAAACCATGCCAAAGATTTTAGAAGCCGATTTGGTACCCCCACCGCTTGAAGATATGCTTATTTTGTATGATCTTGCTATGGGAGGAGATGTTAGGGCGGTTGAGGAACAGGTGACTCAGTTAGCAAAATTAGAGCAACTCTCCGTTTTTGTTGCAATTATGCAACAATTTATTAAAAATCTTCAAGTGGATGATATGTGTGATTGGTTAGAAGGAGTCATACAAAATGAGCAATGAACCCAAAAGTAGTGTTTTAATCATAGATGACAATATCAATAATTTAAAAGTCCTATTTAATTATTTGGAAAAATCAAATTTTAAAGTCTTAATTGCTGAAAAAGGGGCTAGTGCACTCAAGCGTATTAAATATGTCATACCAGATATTATTCTTTTAGATGTGAGAATGCCTGATATGGATGGTTTTGAGGTGTGTCGTCGTTTGAAAGGTGATGAGAGGAGCAAAAATATTCCTGTAATTTTTATGACTGCCCAAACTGATGCGGTTGATAAAGTCAAGGGGTTTGATCTCGGTGCTGTGGATTATATTACTAAACCTGTGCAAGTTGAAGATGTTTTGGTACGTATTAAAACTCATTTGACCATTTGTCATTTGCAATTACGCCTTTTAGAGAAAAATGAGTTGTTAAAACAAGAAGTTGTTAAGTGCCAATATGTCGAAGGCGAACTGCGAAAATTTTCCCGTGCTGTTGAGCAAAGTGGTAATGCCATCCTTATCACCGATATCAAGGGGGGTATTGAATTTGTAAATCCTACTTTTTCCTTTCAAACGGGTTACAGCGAGGCTGAAGTTCTTGGCAAAAATCCTCGTATTTTAAAATCAGGTAAACAATCCAAAGACTTTTATAAAAATATGTGGGATACCCTTAAAAATGGTTTAGTTTGGAAAGATGAATTAATCAATAAACGAAAAAATGGGGAATTATATTGGGCATTGGATACTATTTCTCCCGTTAAAGATAAAATGGGTCAAATCACAAATTATATTTCTATACAAGAAGATATTAATCTTCGCAAACAAGCTGAAAGAAAATTGCAACATGCGATCAAGTTTTCTGAACAAGCCAAAATTGAAGCTGAAGCTGCAAATCATGCTAAAAGTGCATTTCTTGCCAATATGAGCCATGAATTACGTACACCATTGAATGGTATTTTGGGTTACACACAGATATTAAATAGAGAAAGCAGTTTAACGGAAAAACAAAAAGATGGGATACAAATTATTCAGCGTTGCGGTGAACATTTATTAATATTAATTAATGATATTTTAGATTTATCAAAAATAGAAGCGGCGAAATTAGAATTGATTCCGAAAGATTTTTGGTTACCAGGATTTTTAAGAGATATTGTGGATTTATTTATAATGCGGGCAACACAAAAAGATATTAAATTAATCTATGAACCATCATCTCAATTACCTGCCGTTGTTCATGCTGATGAAAAAAGGTTGCGACAAGTATTACTGAATTTGTTGAGTAATGCGATAAAATTTACTCAACAAGGAGAGGTTGTGTTTAAAATAAAGTATGATTCTCCTTTCTGTTGTTTTGAAGTCAAAGATTCTGGTAAAGGAATAGGTGTAGAGAATTTGGAAAATATTTTTTTACCTTTTCAACAAGTTGCTGATCAAAGTTACCAAGAAGGCACAGGTTTAGGTTTATCTATTAGTAAAAGGTTAGTAAAATTGATGGGGGGACAGTTGCAGGTGGAAAGTGTTCTTGGTACTGGCAGTTGTTTCTGGTTTAAAATGCCGTTACCAGAGTGCAAGACAACAGAACACCACAATCCTTCACCACAGCCAATGATTATTGGTTTAAAAACGACGGCAGTATTTAAAATTTTAGTGGTAGATGATAAATGGGAAAACCGTGTTATCTTAAATGATTTATTGATACCCTTAGGTTTTGAGTTATTAGAGGCAAGTAATGGGCAAGAGGCTTTAGTAAAAGCAGAGCAATTTAATCCAGATATCATTTTGATAGATATCAAAATGCCAGTAATGGATGGCTTAGACTGCACACGACACTTACGTCAAAAGTCTCAATTTGAAAAGACTATTATTATTGCTTTATCAGCGACAGTATTTGAATATCAGCGCAAAGAAAGTTTAGAAGTGGGATGTAATGCATTTTTGGAGAAACCCATAAATACGAATAAATTATTATTGACATTGGCTGAATATTGTCCAATAGAGTGGATTTATGAAGAAGAGGAGCAAAGTACTCCTCAGATCATAGTACCCAATGATGAACAAACTAAGAAATTAATTGATTTTGCAAAATATGGTGATGTGCAAGCTGTGATAAAAGAAGCGGAATCCCTTTTAGAAATGGAACCTAAATTAGAAACTTTTGTCAGAGAAGTGTGTCAATTAGCCAAAAGTTTTAAAATTACTCAACTCCAAAATTTCTTAAAACAGGAGAAAAATTAATGGATGATACTTTATTAATTGTAGATGATACCCCAGAAAATATAGGTGTATTATTTGATTGTTTAACTAATCAACATTTTAGAATATTAGTTGCTGAAAATGGCATGAATGCATTAGAGATTGCCGAAAATAAATGTCCTGATCTGATTTTACTCGATATCATGATGCCAGGAATAGATGGTTTTGAAACGTGTCGCCAATTGAAGAGCAAAAAACAAACCAAAGATATTCCAGTCATTTTTATGACAGCCTTATCAGATACATCGAATAAAATAAAAGGGCTTCAACTGGGTGCTGTGGATTATGTGACTAAACCGTTTCAACAACATGAAGTTTTAGCTCGCATCAATACACATCTAAAGATCCACCATTTGCAAAAAAAATTGCAAGTTCAAAATGAACAACTTATTAAACTAAATCAAGAGAAAAATGAATTTTTAGGCATTGCAGCCCATGATATTAAAAATCCATTAGTGGCGATTCAATCTGCTGCGGAATTAATTGAAATTGATTATGAAATCATGTCTAAAACGGATATTTTGAAACGAGCAACTAATATTTCAAATGCAACAAGACAGCTTTTTACTTTGATTGATAATCTTCTTGATATTAATGCTATTGAATCTGGAGAGAGTAAAATTTCACTTGCCCTTATTGATATTTTGCCAATAATGCAATCATTAGTGATGATATATAGTCGTCGGGCAAAAGACAAGAAAATTACGATACACCTTCAAGCTTCTGAAACGCAATATTTTGCCTTTGTTGATGAAAATACTCTGATGCAAGTATTAGATAATCTGATTTCTAATGCTGTAAAATATTCTCCGTATGGTAAACAGGTTGATATTCGAGTCAGTCAACATGATAAATGCACACGTTGTGAAATAAAAGATGAAGGGGCAGGTATAAGTGTTTCAGAACAAAACAAATTATTTCATAAATTTAGCAAATTAACGCCTCGTCCAACTGGGGGAGAACATTCCACGGGCTTAGGATTATTTATTGTTAAAAAATTAGTTGATGCCATGAATGGTAAGGTATGGTGCGAAAGTGAAGAGGGTAAAGGCACGATATTTTTTGTTGAATTTGGGGTTGATGGATTCACACAAACAGAAACTCATTAAAAAAATGATAGCATGCTTTGATATTGGTTCCACCTTAATAGACGGCAAAAGTAGCCCAGTTCGCTACTTAATGAAAACACTTAAATTACCACTGTGTGTGAAAAACACCCTAAGTCAATTTTTATTTACCACCAGAATAGAGGAACCGAGAAAACTCGCCATTTTTTTGAATACTGAATTTAATATCAGTAAAGCTTTAGCAGAACGAACAGCGATAGACTTATGGGATGAACAGATCAAAAATACCTTTACTATTCCAGGTGCAATTGAAAGCATTCAACGTCTTGAAGCAGCTGGAATACCCATCGCCTATATTTCAAACATTTGGCGCCCTTTTTATATCGGTTTTGAGCGTGAGAAAACCTTTAAGCATCGCACATTTTTATCATTTAAATTAGGTTTAAGTAAACCTAACCCTGAAATATACCAATATGCCTTAAAAGCGATGCATGAATTGCCTGAAAACGCCGTTATGATAGGAGATACCTATAAAAATGATATTCTCCCTGCATTATCTATTGGTATGAAAACAATATGGATTCTTCACCGCCCTGTTCAAGAAAGAAATGACTTAGTACGTGTTTTAAACCACGATTCTCCCTCGCCTAATTTAATTTTGGCACACATTGCAGAACTGCAAGTTGAACATATCACACAATTATGAAAATTCTAAGATCTGAAATGCTCACAGAGCATGAACTTTTACGCCGTATCAAAAAAACACGACTAAGAGGGCATGGACAAGCCTATATTTATGCTAATTCTACCCTTGAACTTCAAGAAAATATTGATCCAAATACCTTAGTGCCCGCACAACGTTATGTTTTAGAATCAAATTGTCATACAATTGAAATGTTGCATAAAGAATTTTTACAACACGACATCAACATTTTTGCCCTCAAGGGTTGTCTAATGTTTTGGGTAGAGAATCCTGATACTGGGGAAGAAGACGGTCCAATTCCTTTGATACCCCCAGTTATTGAAACATCCATTGAAGCCAATGGTAAAATTAATTTAATAAATGATGGAATGCACCGAGTGTACACAGCAAAAAAACTGGGATTACCTATCAATATTATTTTTATAGATAAAGTACCTCTTCCGTATTATGCCTATCCCTTGGATAAGGGATGGAATGATGTTATTGAACTTAAAGAACTACGAGAGAATTTTTTGAAAAAGGAATATAGAGATAAGGAGAATTACAAAGATTTATTTAGGAATTTTAATGAAGTTTTGCCAGGTATTCAAAAGCAACGCTAAAAACAGAATAACTTACTCTCTATCAATACGACTAGATAAAGGGCTCTCTTGTTTCGTGTATTTTGCCCCCTTTTTTTGACTATAAGGGCGACTAGTTGGACCACTTAACTGCTCAAAACTAATCGCACAAATACGCATATTAGGGCGCAATGCCAAGGGCAGTTTGCCGATATTAGCAAATTCAAGCGTAATACGTCCATCCCACCCAGGATCAATAGTATGCGCCGTAATATGTACCATCAACCCTAATCTCGCTAAACTACTACGCCCATCTAACCACCCAACAATATCCTTAGGTAAGCTAAGACGTTCGACAGTAATCCCTAGGGCTAACTCACCTGGATGTAAATAGAACGCTTTACCCTCATCAATAATAATATCCTCCATGAATTTGTCACACATCGCAAAAATCCCGTCTGGTGAACCAAGCTCAATAAAAGGGGGACATGCCGTATGTTTAAACATCCTAAAATGGTTTCCAAGTCTAAGATCAATTGAAAATGACCCAATATTTTCATTAACAATATCAGGACTAATCATGATCTCACCAGCAGCAATCTTTTCCAAAATATGGACATCTGATAGTTTCATATACTAATAGGTTATCAGTTATCAGTTAATAACTGATGTTATACATTTTCCCACTATGGTGCATAACATCAGACTAAAAAGCTATTTACGAATAAGTTTAATATATTATAATAAGTTTTTTTAATTAAACAACGAGGACCATTTTTAAAATGGGTAATAGGAAAGTCAATTATATCGTTGCAACCGTTGTTGGTTTGGTTGCTCTTATTGTGCTTGGGCTAGGGATATCAAGTCGTTTTACTGAAAAAAACGAATTTATTTCCGAATTAAAAGGACAATCCGCTCAATTAAAAGCCACTTTGCAAAGCTTGAAAGCAGAAACGGCAGAATCGTTCAAGCAACAGGGGATTCGAATTGAACAATTGACACAAGTCAACTCGGCATTAGTTTCTGAGAAAATTGCCAAATTAAAAGCTCAGATAGACCCACTGAGTCATCAAGTGATGATGAAAACGGAACAGAACAAAGGGCTGATAATACAATTACAGTCCTTGAAAAAAGAATGCACAGCTTTGAGAACACAAGAAAATATTCGGATACAAGAACTCAGCAAGCAAGTCGAAATTATTTTAAGAACTGAAATCGTGGCACAAGATGAGAAGTTAAAATGGCTAACGGGACAATTACAAACCTTAAAAAAGGAAATACTTACCTTAGCTCAGCAACAGGAAACAAAATTAGAACGATTGGATAATGAGATTGTGGCACCGGTTGAGGTGAAACAAATAGAATAAGTGCTGAAAAATAACCCAGTTTCAAAAAACTGGGTTAAAATAGTGTTACACGATCCAATTCTTCCAAAGAAGTTAAACCGTCTTTAACTTTTTTTAAGCCAGATTGTCGCAAATCAAGAATTCCTTCTTTTTGAGCTTGAATAGCAAAATCAATAGCAGTTTTTTCAGCTATAATCAAACATTTCATTTCATCTGAAATAGGCATTACTTGAAAAATACCAACACGTCCTTTATAACCAGAACCATTGCATTTAACACAACCCTCTTTTTTTGCCTCAAATAACCGCAACCATGGAATTTCATCATCTTTAAAACCAGCATCCTGTAATATTTTATCAGGCAAATACTGTTGTACTTTACAACTACAAAGACGACGGCAAAGTCGTTGCGCCATAATGAGGTTGACAGCAGAGGCAATTGCAAAAGGTTTAATACCCATAGCAATCATGTTGGTTAAAGCTTGGAAAGTGTCATTAGCATACAAAGTATACATAACCTTATGACCTGTAAGAGCCGCATTAATTGCCATCTTTCCCGTTTCAAAAGCGCGTATTTCATCCATAACGAGGATATCAGGCCTTTGTCGTAATACAGCTTTAAGCACTTTACTAAAAGTCATGCCATTTTTTTCATCAATTTTGAACTGGTTGGTACCAGAAAGATCAATTTCTACAGAATCTGTAATAGTAGAAATATTGACACTTTCTGTATTCAGAATATTAATACCTGTGTAGAGGGATAGTGTTTTACCACTTTCTCTGGGGCCAGTCACTATAATCATACCTTCAGGATTTGCGAGGCCTTTAAGATATAGACGTTTTTGTTCTTCTTCATAACCAAGTATATCTATATTAAAATTAGCAGCTGATGAGTCAATAATTCGCATAACTATTTTCTCACCCCATAATGTTGGAGCAATGTTAATTATCAAGTCAATGGCATTTCCTTCAGGAATTGTGACTTTTATACGACCTTCTTGGGGGACATGATATTTAGAATCATCTAAGTATAACATGACCTTAACATCTGCTGCCAATTTTCTAGCGAGTTTTGGAGGGATCTGAGCAATCACTTTGAGTATGCCATCTACACGGAAACGTACCCTGAAATTTTTTTCATAAGGTTCAAACTGTAACTCAGAAGCGCTTATTTTAATGGCTTTAAGGAGCATACTGTGAATGAATTTTACGATAATCGTTTCATCGCCTTCATCCTCTCCAAAATCAAAATCTCCAGACTCTTGTTCACTAATCTCATCCTGGTTATCATTGAGTGGTGCGATGGCATGTCTAATTGTTTTCGCCAATATCTCTGTTTCAACTATAATCACAGAAACTGGCATCTTAGCAGAAAATCTAATCTCAGCAAGTACTTCTTGATTTTCTGGATCGGAAACAGCAAGAAATAGAGAATTTCCTCGTTTAAAAATAGGGAGAGCTAGGGATTTGTTTTTTTTATGATAGTTTTCTAATTGTTTTCTTAAAAAATTTTCACCAACAAGTTCAATAAGTGTTTGGTCAAGTTTTAAGGCATTCAGATCTAAAATAGGATAACAAAATTCCTCAGCAACAGCATGAGCAATAGCATAACTGCTAACAAGTTTTTCTTTTACCACAGAAGTCACAAATGATGCGTTTTGCGTTCTGTCAAGTACCATTTTTGCGTCTATCTCACTTAACAGTCCTTTCTTGACTAAAGTACCCGCTATTCCTAAGAGATTGTGTTTATTTAGTTGGACAGGCATATTTTTTCCTATAGAGCCAAGCTTGATATAGTATGGTGACTTATTGTAGTCTAACATATTAGGAGGACTAAAATGACTCAAGATATTTTTCCCTATCCTATTAAGCGGATAGGTATTATAGGCGGTGGTCAGTTAGGTAAGATGTCCGCTCAAGCGGCTAAACAAATGGGTTTTTATGTCACAATATTAGATCCAACACCCAAATGTCCTGCTGCACATATTGCTGATGCTCAAATTGTTGGTAATTTATATGATGCTGAAAAAATCAGGGCACTTGCTGATATCAGTGATGTGTTGACTTATGAAATTGAACATATTGATACAAAAACGCTTAAAATTTTGCATAATGAGGGTCATCTCATTTATCCAGCACCTGCTGTACTTGAAATAATTCAAGATAAATTAAAACAAAAACAACTACTCGCTCAACATGGTGTACCTGTGCCACATTTTGAGGAAGGTGATAAATTATCAAGTGATATGCATTTTCCTATCGTGCAAAAAGTGCGTAAAGGGGGTTATGATGGTAAAGGTGTGCTGGTATTAAAAAGTCAAGCTGATCTGAAAAATGCGCTAAAAACGCCATTTATGCTTGAAGAATTTATTGATTTTACAAAAGAATTAGCTATTATTATTGCCCGTTCAATATCAGGTGAGATGATTTGTTATCCTGTTGTTGAGATGGTTTTTGATGATAATACCAATATTTGTGATATTGTTTCTGTACCTGCTCATATTGATGATGCCACAATGAAAAAAGCACGTGATGTTGCTCTGCATGCTATCAAGGTGTTGGATGGTGTAGGTGTCTTTGGAGTCGAAATGTTTCTTACACGTGATGGTCAGGTATTGGTAAATGAAATTGCACCACGTCCCCATAATTCTGGACATTACACCATAGAAGCTTGTATCACCAGTCAATTTGAACAATTGATTAGAATTATCAGTGGACTACCACTGGGTAAGAGTGATTTATTGAAACCAGCTGCTATGCTTAATTTATTGGGTGAAGAAGGGTATAGTGGGCAACCCGTGATTGAAGGCTTACATCAGGCTTTAGCAATACCAGGTTTGTCTTTTCATTTTTATGATAAGGATATGACAAAACCATTTAGAAAAATGGGGCATATCACTATTTTGGATGACAATGCTATTAGCACCATTAAAAAAGTAAAAAATGTCTTAAAAATCAAAGGTAAAGTTTGTGTGTTATAATTATCCTTTTTAGAATATAGGAATAATTATGTCACGAGCCTTTAATTTCAGTGCAGGACCCGCCATGTTACCCGAAGCAGTATTAGAACAAGCGAAAGCTGAGATACTTGATTGGCAGGGCAGTGGTATGTCTGTGATGGAAATGAGCCATCGTAGTAAAGAATTTAAGTCTATTGCTGAACAAGCAGAAGCAGATTTACGAGATTTATTAAAAATCCCAAACAATTACAAAGTCCTTTTTCTGCAAGGCGGTGCATCTAGTCAGTTTGCGATGATACCTATGAATTTGCTACATGGCAACAATGAGGCAGATTATTTTAATACTGGTGTATGGTCAAAAAAAGCGATTGCAGAGGCCAAAAGATATTGCCAAGTTAATTTGCCTGTCGATTCAACATCTAATAAATTTACGACAGTCTCTGATACATGGCAATTAAATCCAAATGCAGCTTATGTTCACTATACACCTAATGAAACAATCAATGGTTTGGAATTTCACACCATTCCTAATGTGGGTGATAAACCGTTAATAGCGGATATGTCTTCAACAATTTTATCACGTCCATTAGATATTTCAAAATATGGCTTGATTTATGCGGGTGCTCAAAAGAATATTGGACCTGCTGGCTTGACTATTGTCATTATACGTGAAGATTTAGCAGATAGTGTCATACCAAACACACCGACAATGTTGACCTATAAAACACATATTGATAGTGGCTCAATGTACAATACGCCACCAACGTATGCATGGTATATCGCTGGACTTGTGTTTAAATGGATTAAAGATTTAGGCGGCTTAATAGAAATGGGTAAACGCAACCAGCGTAAAGCTGAATTGTTATATACCACTATTGATAATTCTAATTTTTATAAAAATCCTGTTGCATCTGCATATCGCTCTTGGATGAATGTACCATTTACTTTGAAAAATCCTGAATTGGACAAAAGCTTTTTAGCAGAAGCGAAAGAAGCTTCTTTGTTTACATTATCAGGACATCGCTCTGTAGGTGGGATGCGTGCGAGTATTTATAACGCTATGCCAGAAGAGGGCGTACAGGCGTTAATTGATTTTATGATTGATTTTGAAAAACGGAAGGGCTAATGTATAAGGTACTCACTTTAAATAATATTTCCGCTGAAGGTTTGGAACGTTTACCCCGTGAGCAATATGAGGTAGCTTCTGAAATTCAACATCCAGATGCGGTGTTATTACGTTCATTTAAAATGCATAATTGGGAAATACCCAAAACTTTAAAAGCAATTGGACGTGCAGGAGCAGGGGTAAATAATATCCCTGTAGATAAAATGACTGCTCGTGGCATTCCTGTGTTTAATGCGCCAGGTGCAAATGCGAATGCTGTAAAAGAGCTGGTGTTGGGATGTATGTTATCAAGTGCCAGAAATCTCTTTCCAGCTTGGGACTATGTTCGCAACCTGCAAGGCACAGATGCAGAAATCGCAAAAAAAGTAGAAGCGGGTAAAAAACAATTTGTCGGTTTTGAAATCTCTAAACACACTATAGGTGTGATTGGTTTAGGGGCGATTGGTGTGCAAGTCGCTAATGCAGCCCATGCGTTAGGGATGCAAGTGATAGGGTATGATCCCTATATTACTGTGAAAAATGCTTGGCAATTGTCGGCTAATGTTAAACAGGCTGTCAGTGTCGAGGATATGTTATCACAAGTTGATTTCCTAAGTGTACATGTTCCATTATTAGATGTAACCCGTCACCTTATCAATACAGAACGTTTGCAAAAAGCACGAGATGGTTTAATAATTTTTAATTTTTCTCGTGGTGGAATTATTGATGATACTGCGGTTTGTGATGCGATTAAAGCGGGAAAAGTTAAGGGGTATATGTGTGATTTTCCAACTAATTTATTGATAAAGCATGAGCGTGTCATTAGCCTGCCACACCTTGGTGCTTCTACCAAAGAAGCAGAAGACTTGTGTGCAATTATGGTTGCCAATCAAGTGCGTGATTATTTGGAAAATGGCACAGTGCATAATTCAGTAAATTTCCCTGATATGGAGATGCCAAAGAACGCAGGATATCGTTTATTAGTCGCTAATTCCAATGTCCCTCGCATGATTGAACATATTTCAACAGCAATTGCTAATGCTAATCTTAATATTATAGATATGTTAAATCGTTCACGTAATGATATCGCGTGTACTTTAGTTGATGTTAATAATCCTATACCACAAAGTGTTATGGATGAGCTACAAGCTAAAGACGGGGTGTTGATGGCACGTATTTTATAGAACCTAGCCCCCTACCGTTGGGTGGGGGCTGCTTAAATATTTACAGGAAAATAGCCATGGAAGAAAAGAATACAATTCGATTAATTGTTGTTGAAGAATCAGCCAATGAGGCAGAAGTCGTTTTTCGTAATTTACGTAAAGCACGCTACTCCCTCATTAACCCGCGTCATGTTGAAGATGATGAAGATTTGCAAATTGCTTTAAACGAAAAGGAATGGGATTTAATTATTGCTATTCCTGAAGTCGGTGATTTTACCGTCTCCCAGATTCGTGATAGGCTTTCAAAATCAAAACAAGTCATTCCTATTATTATTTTAGTTGAAGAACTAGATGGTAAAAGCATCAGCAACTTATTTAATGCTGGTGCAACACAAGTCATTCCAACTGAAGATGAAGAGTGTTTACGTATTATCGTCCGTAGAGAACTTGATAACTTAATTCAATATCGTAATCATCAGCAACTTACACATCTCTATCAAGAAAGTCAAAAGCAGAATAAAATGTTGTTGGACACATCACTTGATGCGATAGCGTATGTCCAAGATGGTATACATCTTTATGCGAATCCTAGTTATTTAAAAATGTTTGACTATGAGAGTGTAGATGAGTTATTGCTTATTATGGATTTAGTGGCTAATAAGGATCATGCAAAATTTAATGATTTTCTACGCGATTTTATGACCAAAAAAAGCTTAGAAGAGAGCAAAATTGAGTTAGAAGGCTTAAAATCAGATAATAAGCAATTTCAAATCAAAATGATTGTCAGTCAAGCAAATTATGAGACTGAAGAAGGTGTTCAAGATTGTGTTCAAGTCATTATCCATGACCAATCTTGGAAAGAACGAGAGCCAGTAACGGGGCTCTTTAACAGCCAGTACTTTATGGAAATGTTGGCTGAAGCCGTGCAGGAAGCTAAGAAAAAACGCAGCGTATTATTTTATATTTCTTTGGATAATTTTACTAAGATTAAAGAAAGCGTCGGTGTAGGTGGCTATGATCCTTTGATTCAAAATATTGGTAATATTATTGAAAATCTATCGAAGGGAGGAACTTTATCACGCTTTAGTGATAGTGTATTCACTCTATTAATCCTTGATGAAGATGGTAAAAAATATACAGGGGCACAAGACTTCGCTGATAAGATTTGTCAAGCTATAAAAAATAGTGTGACTGATGTGGGTAATCAATCATTGCTCGTCACTTGCAGCCTTGGTATTACCCAAGTTCTATTTTCCGCAGGTTCTCCGCAAAATGTGCTAACAGATGCGCGTTCTGCTTGTAAACTTGTTCAAGAAAAAGGAGGAGACGGTTTTAAAGTGTATAAGCCTTCTATCAAAGAAGATACTTCTGCACTTGCTCAATTGATTGAAACCGCGGTTGAAGAAAAGCGTTTATCACTATCTTATCAACCAATTGTCAGTTTACATGGTGAAAATCAAGAAATATATGAAGTTTTTTTGCGCATGCAAGATTCTGATGGGAAAAGTATTCCAAACCATGAACTGTTTCAAGAAGCAGAAAAACACAATTTAAGCGTCCAGTTGGATTTATGGGTTCTCAAACAAGCGATTAGTATTTTAGTCAAACAAGAACGAAATGGGCATAAAACACACTTTTTCATAAAACTGTCTGCTCAAACTCTCAAAACGACAGAAATACTATCGCATATTGGGCAATTACTCAAAAGCACTCGCTTACCTGGAGAACGCCTGATTTTTGAATTTCGTGAATCTGTCGCGATGAAGCAAATTAATTTAGCCAAGATATTTTTCAAGCATTTACAAAAAATGAAGTGCCAAACAGCACTTGAACATTTTGGTATAGG